>JAYGDV010000080.1:0-11607 GCA_046582735.1 Planctomycetota bacterium | reverse complement strand
TACGAGGCTTCGCAGCAGATTCCCTTTCCTCTCGATGAGGTTATCTGGGATTTCCACGTCGTGGACCGGGAGTACCTCCCGGGAGAAGAAAAAGAGGTCGCTCTTTTTGCCATCAGGAAGGAGGTCGTTGAGGACTTCCTGCTGGAGTTCGCCACCAGGGACATCCCGGTGGAGTCTATTTCGATCGGGTACCTCGGAGTCCTGAACTACGCAGTTCATGACCTTGACCTGGATGAGCCCTCGATTCTTCTCGATATTGGGGCGTCGCACACGGATCTCATTTTCATTGATGGGAATCGATTCTTTATCAGGGCGATTCCTCATTCCGGCAACGAGATTACAAAGGCGATCCAGGAACGATTCAATCTCGGGTTTTCCGACGCTGAGAAACTCAAGCTGGCCACCGCCCGGGAACCCCAGAAGGCAGTTAAGATTTTCCAGGCCGTTATCCAGCCCAAGCTCAAAGAGCTGGTAGGTGAAATTCACCGCTCGATCGGTTTTTACAGGAGCCAGCATGGTGAGGTCAACTTCTCCAGGCTGTACCTGCTGGGCAATGGATCCAAAATCATCGGCATCAAGCGCTTTCTCCACGAGAGCCTCAACCTGCAGGTAGAGAAGGTCCAGAATATCAACCACTACCGCGTGAGCCGCGAGGTGAATCTCAAGTTGCTGCAGAGCAATTTGCCCGCCTTTTCCACGGCTCTCGGTTGCGGTATGCACGTGCTTGGCAATGCGGCCTGCAATGTCGACCTGGTTCCCGCTGAGGACAAGATCGCCAGGGTTGTGCAGCGCAAGAAAAAGCATGTCTTTATTGCGGCCGCTATCGTCCTGCTGGCGATGCTGGTCAGTAATTTCCTGGCCAGCAGTAAGATCAGGAGCCTTGAAACGGTCGGAGATGTCGCCAGGTCATTACTGAAAGAACTGGATGACGGTAAAGCGGAAAAGGCGAAATCAGAAAGCTCCACGGATCAATACGAGAAGGTGGTTCTGGAGATGAAGGGGATTGTTGGATTACGCGCCAGGGTCCTCAAGGCAATGAGGGCGCTGGATTCAGTCCTGGTCACCTTTCCAAACTCAACCAGCCCATCGCTCACGGTTCCTTTGAAGGAAGGGGCTCCTGCCCTGGGTGAGAATATGGAAGAGCTGCTTTCCAACAGGCTCTGGATTCCCTGGGCGAGGTTCGAGCGCCTGGATGATTCGAGCGCTGCCGCCTCGAAAAAGAACACCGGCCTGCCGACGGAACCAACCTACCAGTTCAAGGTAGGGGTCGTGGTGAAGGGCAAGGACTCATCGTCTGCTTCGATGGCGTTTGTAGCTGAAAAATTTCAGAAGCCGCTGGAGGCAGCCTTGAAATCTGAAGGACTGGACCTGAAACCCGCCGGAAAGGGTGGTGCCCTGGTGCAGATCGCTCCTGAGATTAACGATAGTCTCGCCGAGATCTATTATTCGCCTTCCGGCAAATCGGCGGGGTTGGAGAACGGGCAGGAGGGGAGACCCTTCCATAGTGTTGAGGTCAGCTGGATCCTGGTGACGAAGCCGGAGCCGGTACCTGCAGAGGAAAATGAACCAGGGGATGATGAGGATCCCGACGGAGATGACACTGAATAAGGCGAGAGTCTTGAGTATCAGGAATTAAGAGGATGGATAAATTGAATAAGAACCTGTTTGGCCTGGGAGTTTTCCTGGTGGTAGCCGTCCTTGGCGGTGGAGCCTGGAAGCTGGTCTGGGAGCCGGGAAATGAACTCTTAAAGGAGGCTGCTGGCATCGGGAGCCAGGAAGGTAGATTAAAGACTTATCTCGGTAAGGCCCGGCCCAAGAAAGGCGAGGGTGAAATTCTCGCTACGAGGAGATACGCCAGCAAGCTCCAGGATTCCGAGAAGAGGATGAAGGAAAGCTTCAAGGATGCCATTGAGATCTTTAAGGAGCGCTGCGAAAAATTTCAGCTCTTCTGGGAGCTTCCCAAGGGAGAAAATCCCAGCTTCACCGATATTCCCCCCGAGCTTGCCGATTCAGGTGAATTCAATGCCACCTACAGGGATGGGAATAACAACCTGAGAGAAAAGTACTGGGAGAAATTTCCTGCCCCCGTTGCCGAGAAGACTGAAGACGCAACGACTGAGGAGGAAAACCGCGCGAGTAAAGCTCCTGTCATCGAGATGGTAAAGAGCGATGAGATCGCGGCCAATATGCCGCGAGCGATGAAGCAGTACCTGGTCACTGAGGCGGTCTTCAAGGTGTGCAACGAGCTCGGTATCGCCGGTCTGCAGAAGATCGAGTTCCCCCAGGAAAGGGCGAAAAGCACCTCCCGCCGCTCCAGCAGGAAGAAGGAAGAGGATGCTGATGGGGATACCGGCGGCAAGGTTGAATACAATAAAGTCGAGGCCATCGTGGAACTCCATATGCAGTACGGTAAGCTCCAGGCCTTTCTCGCGGCTCTTTACAACAGCCCCCGGGTACCTTTTATCGAGCCAAAGAGCATTGAATTCGGAAAACTCCCCGGTTCCCTGGAGGGTTTTTCTAAATATATTCGCCAGCAGACTTTCAAGTCCGAGGCTCTCGCTGCTGTCGCGCAGGCGGCCGGTGAGCCATCTGCCAATGAACCCCCCGTGAGGGTCATCATGCGATTGGTGGCCCTTGACTGGAAGGGCGCGGAAGTGGCCGGGGACGATTCGGGTGAAAAGGAAACAGAATAGGGTAAATGAGCCATGGCTGAGAGCAAGGATCTGAAACAGAAACTCGATGTAATCTCCTATGTGGCCGCCGGCATCCTGAGCCTTGGCGTCCTGGCATTTCCGATGCTGCAGAGTGGAGACGCCTCCCTTTCGGCTGATAATATCCAGAAGAAGCTGAAGCCGGGAATCGACGAAGAGATGGAGACGGCTGATAAGAAATCAGCTCCGCTGGTACCTCAATGGGCAAGCGAGCTGGAGGTTCTTTGGGAGGTGCCGGGAGTTGGTGATGAAAAAGCTGTCTGGGTTACAGAGAACAGGCCCGCTTCATTGCGGCTGTGGAACGATGTTCCCCCGCCGGTGGCTGTTCATGAACCCGGTGGAGTGGTGTCCATTGAGCTGGTTCGCGATTCCCAGAAGAAGAAGCCCTTCCTGCGGGTCAGCGGCAAGGTTTCTTCGAAGAATCAGCATATTGAAATTGAAGAGCTGGTTCTCGAAAAGAAGGTCGGTGATGGAGAGTTCAAGGTGGTGGATGGCTTTTCAGCTATCGCGGATTTTGTCTATGAGGATACCGACATCGTATCCGGCCAGAACTACGGCTACCGCTTTGTTTCCAATGCGGTTCCCGCCGGAGTTGCCGAAGGTCTTCCCTCGCCGATTCTGAACGCGAATGCCAGGAGCAGAAGCTCAAATGAACTGGTTACGGAGGTTCCTGTACCCCTTGATCTCACTGTAAAGGTGAGGGGGTACACTGATGAGTTGAGTGATCATCCGAAGCTCGTCGGCCAGATCATCTACTGGGATTACTCCAAGGCGGAGAAGGTCATCAAAAAGAATCGGACGATGACAGAAGAGTGGAAAAAAGGATATGTTTTTGGTGAAAACCATGAGGGCAATCCCCGCTACAGCATTCGCTCTATCGTTCCCGAGGAGGCCAGTCGTCTCCATGGCGTGACGATCAATGACAATCTCGCCGGCAAAAAAATCGTATTCAAAAAAGAGGCTCAGGCCCCTCCCTCGGTAGATTCCTGGGAACCTGTGGTCAGCGAGTTCGAAGTTCCTGAAAAACCTCCCGAACCTGAAGAAAAGGGCGGAAAAACGGGAACTGCCAAGCGTGGTGGGAAACCCGGCACCAAACCTGCCGGTAAACCTGCTGGTAAACCAGTGGTCAGAAAACCCGCAGGAAAACCCGCAAGTGCTGAAAAAAAAGGGACTTCCGGCAGCAAGGCTAAGCCTGCGACTGGAAAGCCAAAGAAACCCGGGGGCCGTAAACGGGCTGGTTTTGAATAATTATCCCGTTTAGCGACACGAAACTACAGAAAGCATTGCTATTTACCCGATTGTATTCAGGAGAAGAATTTAAACAGAGGTCTGTATTCGTTTTGGACAGGCCAATTCATATTTTAGCTGGATTTTTACATGCTGCGGGCTGATCATCGGGTTAACCGTTCGGGTTTCTTGCCTGGACGGACCGTTTGATCTCGCTGTGTTTGACCCTTCAAGTTTCGAGTTTCTCGGGGTGGCTTTTGAGAACTCGGAAAGCTTGACGGGTTGAAGCGGGTTCAAATCGGAACCTACCTCGATACGCCGTTCTGCCGGTGGCATTTCTTCCCTGCTTTTTCCAGGTCGGGTCTTTTCAGACCGGAAGGAGTAGAGTTGAGGATTCTGATTTTATTAATGGGTTTGAAAAGCCCCTTCAGCAGGCGGGGTGCCTGCGGGCTTAACGAAAACGAGGAAAAGCATGACCTGGCTTGAACGATCAGCACCGTCAAAATCTACCCCTGTCAGTTTCAGGGGGTGTCGTGAGAGCCGTTATAGAAATGAGCGAGGTATTGTAATGGAAGGATTACGGAAGAGGTCCGGACTCCGACGCGGCGTTCTAACGCCAGTTGCGATTTCCGCCCTTTGGGTGGCTTGTGCAGGACTCATCTCTCTGAGTGGCTGCGCCGGCACCAATGGACAGGGAGTCTCCCAGGTTAAGGCCGCAGCCGATGATTCGGCTGAGAAGTGGATCGCCCGGAACAGGCCCGGAAGTGAAGAGATTACCGGGCAGGCCGATCGAGGCCTTGTCCTTGGTGGTGGCGGGCAGGAATCGTCCGAGCCCAGCAATGCCGGTGATGTCCTCAAGCGCATGCGTGAGACTGGCAAGGTAAACCAGGGGGCATCGGGTGCCCTGGTGAAGGAAGCTCAGAAGCACCGAATCCTTGGTGAACTGTTTGAGTCGGAACTGAAACTCAATAAGGCCCTGAATCTCTGGCCTGCCAATGAACAGGCTCAGCAGCTTCTCGATGAAGTTCGTATGCTGAGGGGTGACCGCCGAGGCGAAGTCCCCGTGGTCGCAAAGGATATCCGTGAGCAACTCATGGTCCAGCGCCAGATGCTTCGCTACGAAATCGAGAGACATCTCAATCGCGCCATGCAGCACTTCGAAGCTGGTGACTATGACAAGGCGATTGACAGCTACAAGTATGCCATTGACGGGATCAACCATGCTCCCTTCGACCTGGGCATCGATGCCTACCTCGAACGCGCTAAGCAGGGCCTCGCAAAAAGTGAGGATGAGAAGAAGCGTAAGGATTTTACTGACCAGCAGACGCTCTTGCGCATGGTCCAGCAAAGCAGGCGCGAGCAGGAAGCCGAATCACTGGATTTCATTCAGAACCATATTCGGGCGATCCGCAGGAGTGCGGTTGCTGCAACTGAGAATCGGGACTACGACAAGGCCGGAGAACTCTACGATAAGATTCTCTCGCTGAATCCTCACGATGAAGATGCTCAAAACCAGCTCCGGCTCTCCATCGAGCACCATCACATCCAGACGCTTGACCGCTTTATTCGCGCCAACATCGACAATTACCGCAGGGCTATTCTCGGTGTGCGGGAATCCTCTGTGATCTACCAGGAGATTTTCCGTTACCCCAACAAGGATGAATGGATTCGTCTTTCGCCCAAGGTGGTGACTATTGAAGAGCAGATTGCCAAATTCGAATCTCCCCTGGAGAAAGAAATTCGCAGAAAACTGCGCCAGCCGATTACCTACGGCCTTGAAGAGCCTGTTTCTCTTCGTGATGCGCTGAGTGACCTGCAGCGTCTGACCGGGGTTAACTTCTTCATCCAGTCCACCGACCTTGGCGACACAGAGGTACAGTTGGAGACCCTGAACAACCTGCCCCTGACCAATATATTGACCTTCCTGCTTAGAAATGCAGGAGATGGAGTCGGCTACGTCATCCGGGAAGGTGCAGTGGTCATCGCTGAGGATGAAGAACAACTCCAGGAACCCAAATATCTTCGTTTTTACGAGATCAGCGACCTGGTCAACAAGCGTCCTGATTTCCCCGCACCGGAAATCGGTATGGATGAACTGGCAGGATCGGATTCTACCGATGCCGCCGCCGATATCGCCTTCGGTGATGAGGATACGGATGAAATCGGTGGTGACGTCTACGAGAAGGATGAGCTTCTGAGCCTGATTGCTCGTGAACTCAATGCCGGTGGTGAAGCCGAGGGAGAGGAGGAGGTCGAAGGTATTCGGATCCATCCCGGCGGCAAGCTCATGGCTCTGACGAGCCTGCAGAACCACATCAAGCTCGCGAAGATCCTCGAGAGGTTCCGCAAGGCGACTGGAATGATGGTGACGGTTGAATCCCGCTTCCTCGATATTCAGGACAACTTCCTCCAATCGATCGGGGTGAATATCGGTAACGACAGCCAGAACTTCCTGCCCAACTCGATCCCGGATATCGATGGACAAGGTACTGCCCTCAATCCCGGCTACGAGTTTACCGATGCAGGGGGAGAGATGAATCTCCGGGTCGCCAGCATTGGCAACCTCAGCAACCCCCTGGGTTCGCAGGTCAATCCGTTTAACCTCACTGCCAGTGGTGGTGGCGCCTACCAGCTGAATAGGATCAATCCTGACCGCTTCGTTCTCGAAGCGTTGTTGACGGGTGTCGCTAAGGACCAGGAAATTCGCAGGCTGAATTCGCCCAGGGTAACGGCCTTCAATACCCAGACAGCGCATACCCTGGTTGTCAACCAGGCTGCCTATATCCAGGATCTCGAGGTTAACCAGACAGGTGTCATTCCTGTGATCAACCCGGTAATTGGCGTTCTCAATACCGGTTCGATTCTCGAGGTCAGGCCGACCATCAGTTTTGACCGTAAGTACGTCGTCCTGGAGATCCAGCCGACGCTTGCCGTACAGATTGGATTTAACGAGGCCGTCCTGAACCTTTCAGGCGGATTTACCACTGTTCCCGTTCAGCTGCCTATTGTTTCGGTAACCAAGATCAAGACCACTGTGAACGTTCCTGATGGAGGTACGGTGTTGCTTGGTGGCCTCAAGCGTGAGGTCAAGCAGGAGGCTTCCATCGGGATACCTGCATTGCGCAGGATTCCCCTGGCCAACCTCTTCTTTGGACGCGAGGGAGATTCGGCCCTGCGGTCCAACCTGTTTGTCCTGATCAATACGCATATAACAGTTGTTCATGAGGAAGAATCCAGGCTTTTCGGTACGGGTATCTGAGAGGCCGGGCCCTGTATGCAGGGGCCATTTGAGTAGGGACCCTGCAATTTAGGACGTTTCGGTGGAAAGGTTGCGAGTAAGGAATGACAGCGAGTCGAGCACCTGATTTTCTAATCCTGAAAAAGCAAAGGCCCTCCGGTCTTCGGCTGATGCCGTCGGAGGTTCGCTGCCCTGGAAAGATCCAGGGTTTGTTGATAGTCGTGATTACAATGATGTTATCGGTTGTTTCATATCCCGGTTTGCAGGCACAGGGCTTCAGCAACGAAGACCGTACCTTTGCAGATGCCCTGATCAGGGAGCTGCGGTATTTCGATACAGCCCGTCGCTGGCTTGCTGAAAAACGGTCTGCCCGTACTACAAAGTCCGAGCAGCAGGCAGAGATCGATTCACGGTTGATCGACATACTCCAGGCAGAAGGCAAGGGCAACGAAGCCATTGAAGCCCTGGTTGAATTCAAAAAGAAGTGGCCCACCCATCCCCGGGCAGCCCTGGGTGCGCTTGAGCGGGTCGGTTCAGAATTTGCCAAGGTCCTGGGAAAACTGGAAGAGGCGAAGAGGGAACGGGAATCCGATAGCGCGAAGGCTGACCAACTCGCATCGGAGGCGACCTCGAATTTCAAGGACGAGGTGCAAAAACCCCTGGAACTCCTCATCAAGGATCTCTTCAAGCAGACCAAGGCCGCCAAGGGTAACGAGAAGCTCTCCAAGACACGCCTTGCCTACCAGGCAGAGCTGGCCAGGGTGAATATTTTCCTCGTTTATGCAAGGAACCTGGCTGAAGGGGACGTGCGGGACAGCTACCTGGAGAGGGGACTCAAGCTTGCTGATTTCTTCGTCAACGAGAGAGACGAGTTCTACATCATGCGCTACGAGGCCCAGATCCAGAAGGGGCTCTACCTGTATGAAATGAAACGCTATGCGAAGTCAGCAGAAGAGCTCGAGTTGATTTTCGACATTGAACCTTTTGCCCGTCCTCCATATTCTCCCCAGCTCCTTAAGGCCTTCCATACGATTCGCCTGAAGGCTTACCTGTTCTCGGCCAAGGCCTACAACAGTGCCGGGAAACCGGGGATCGCGGTCAGTATTCTGAAGCCGATCATGAGGTCCACGCCTGTGCCGGGTGATCCATTTGCCCCGGCGATCGGGTTGGTGGAGTCGGATTCCGATCTCCAGCAGTTCGCAGTTCTTGCACGGCTCGAATACGGGATTGCCTTGGCGGATGCAGGCGATGCCCCTGGAGGATTGTCGGTAATTCACAAGGTGATCTCGAAATACGGGCAGCTCCATAAAGATACCAAGGTCGATAAGTACCTCGCCTTCGTCATCGATGCGCGAAAAGCACTCGGACGGGTTTCAGCTTCGGGAAGCGCAGCGCTCTCCGGTCGTGACTATTACCAGGCCGCGATCGGGTTGAAAAGTGAGCTGAAGTTTGAAGAGGCTCTGAGGGCTTTCCAGACGGCCCTTGCAAAGCTGTCGGACTCCGAGATTGCTGAGTACGCTCCCATCTGCCTCAACGAGATTGGCGAATTGAGCTTTATTCTCAAGCGCTACGATGAGGCTGCCGTGGTTTTCTCCGAAATGGCTGAACAGCATTCCTCCAGCGAAATTTTCCGCAAGAAAGCGGCAACCAGCTTTGCGGCCTCGGTTGTCAAGGCCAAGCGTGAACTGGGCCAGGGTGCTGCCAGCCATGCCGGCTACGCAGTCCTGACTTCCTCTGCTGACGAGTTCAGTGGGGGAGACACCAAGTTCCAGGTCAAGATGTCTGAAGCAGGCCAGCTCGAGGGGCAGGGCGATTATGCCAAGGCCCGGACGATATTTCTTTCCATTCCCCGTGAAGACAAGGGTATTCCGGTTTCCTATTACCTGCGTGCGCAGGCCAGGGGCTTTTCCACCCTGGTGAGGGAATACGAGATTGCCGGTGATGACGAGGTTGCCAGGAAGCCTCTCCTTGCCCTCTTCAAGGAGAACATCGAAAAACTGCAGTCCGTTCTCGATGAGGCTCTCAAGACCAAGAATCTCAAAGCGGCCGGAGTGGCTGCGCTCGGCCTTGGGCAGATGCACTACAATCTCGAGCAGTATTCGAAGGCGGCGGAGGTTCTCAAGCTCTTTGCCAATGAGCTTGTAGACGATGAGTACTACCGCTGCAGGGGGCTTGGCTACCTGATCCTTTCAATGGTTGAGACGAAGCAGGGAAATGAGGCTGCGTCCTACTTCAACCTTCTCAAGACCAAGTGCACGAAAGATCCCTCGGTTGCCAATGGGGCCTATGCTCTCTCGGAAGCGGCTAATGACAGGGGAGACTTCAGGAAGGCCGCAATCTACCTGCTTCAATATGCCCAGCATCCTACCGCCAGCGAGGAGATCGAGAATATCCAGGTGGTGATGAAGATTGTCCAGACCCTCAGCGATGGCGGATTGGTATCCGATGCCAGGTACTACGTCAAGAAGGCCAAACAGGTTGCCGGGAAGCTGGGCGAGAACAAGCTTGAGCGAGAGCTCGTGTATATGGAAGGCAAGATTGCCTACAGCGCCCAGGACTGGAAAACGGCCGTTGAGACATTCCAGCGTTATGTCGATGACTACAAGGTGGATGGGATTCACTACGAAGATCCGTTTGTCTGCAGGGATCTCGCCTGGTCGATCCTCAAGCTTGCTCGGCAAAACAATCCGAAACCAGCGCAGCTGCCCATTGATAAGCTGCGGGGTTCCGAAGAATTATACAACCACGCCTTTTTCCTGATTCACAACCTGCTCAACAATCGTCGTACTCCCGGACAGAAGCCTGACCAGGAGCTGACACGGCAGTACTGGCTGATCGCATTGCGCCTTCAGCATGTGCGGGTCTACATGGCTCGTGCAGGAGCGGGGGATAAGGAGATCGAATCCACTGCCTACACCGATATCCATAAGTTCGTGAACGAAAACCAGAAACGGATTCGTACCGAGAGCCAGCTTTGGGGCAGTTTCCTGAAGGTCTGGAAGATAGCTCTCGGGAAGCTTGGAAAAAATGAAGCGAAATTCATCAAGGCAGGTTAAGGGAAGAGCCAAGGAATGAGTATCAGAATGAGATTTTCTTATCGCAGAATTGGAGTGACCTCCAGGGTGCTGGTTTCACGGCTTGCCCTGGCCCTTGGTTGCCTTTTCTTCACCTCTGTGAAGGCGGATGTGATCGTTCAGTCAAATGGCAAACGGATTGAAGGGGTCTCCATATCTTCTGCCAAGTGGGACCAGGTTCTTTTCAAGCAGGGCAACAATACCGTCAAGCTGAATGGTGACAAGGTTACCAGTATTCAGCGTGATTCGGCCTATCTGCAGCCGGCCAGGAGTTCACTTGCCGGCGGCAACTACAAGAAGGCCCTGTCAATCCTCGAGAAGCTCGATGGCCGGGGGCTCAAGGGCTGGCAGGCGGCCGAGCTCCAGTATCTCAAGGGTAAGATCTACCTGGAAAGTGGAGATGCTGCCAAGGCTGACAACGCGTTTGATCTATTTGTCAAGACGAACCGCGAGAGCAAGGACTACTGGCTGCCGCATGCCATTTTCGGACGTGGCCAGGCGGCTCTCAACCTCCGCCGGGGCGGTACCGCCCAGCAGCATTTCAAGGGACTCGCTTCCTACGGTCCTACCTGGGTGTTGCGTGCAAAACTCGGTGAGGCGCGGGGGCTCTTCCTCGCGAAGAAATACGTCGATGCGAGGACGAAGTTCCAGGAAGTTGCAAACAACCGAAAAGCACCCTCGGCGCTCAAGGTGGATGCGCTGATCGGGAGGATCGAGGTTATCGCTGAGCAGAAGCAATATGACAAAGTCATAACCGACCTCGAAAAGAATTTTTTCTCCGCCACGGCACAGGTTGTCGACTATGGCAAAGCTCGGGCCAAGGCAGCCTATCTCATGGGGGTTTCCTACAAGAATCTTCCAGGCAAGGAGAATCTTGAGAAGGCCGAGATCTGGCTTCTCAAGACAGCTGTGCTTTTCCGTCAGCATAAGAGCATCTACAAAGATTCCTGCTCTGCGCTGGCAGATGTTTACAAGCAACTCGGTCGTTCAGAACGGGCTACCGAGTGGGGAAAACGAGCAAAAGGATAGGATAGAGCCGGGCGGCGTATGCCTGCCGGGCAATTGTCAGTTAATTACCGAGGGAAACCTCATATCAGAAAGCCAATAAACGTGAACGGCAATAGGAGTAGTGACGTCATGATTAGTAAGTCAGCCCGAAAGGGCCACAGTCACCGTCCAGGAATTTTCGCTTCGAGGACCAACAGGAATCCGTGGGTGAAGGGGATGCTGCTTTTCGGAGCATTCACGCTCGTGGCCCTCTTTTCCTTTGAGTTGATCGGCGGCCAGGCTTTTGCCCAGGCTGGACCTGTGAAGAAAACAGTCCTTGATGCGCTGATGGATGCCGGTTTTGTCGGTT
>JAYGDV010000033.1:0-2209 GCA_046582735.1 Planctomycetota bacterium | reverse complement strand
CATCGAGCAACTTTCAAACGGCCGGGCAGATGCGCTCTTTGACTCCGACCGTGAAGATGGTTCACGCTGCGGCTTCGGCTTCCCCACCATCGTTATCCGCAGGCCCACCATGGAAGACCCCAAGGTCCTGCAGGGCTCGGTGCCCTACCGGGAGTTGCTCGATGGCCTCTACGCAATGGGGGTCAACCACAAATCCCGCAAGCGGTTCCGCGGCACCGACAGCGACTGGCGGCGACTGCTCGAGCTGCAGCCGCGGATCACCATGGCCGAGCTGCAGATGGTTACCAACATGAAACCGAGCGCCATAGAGAGCCGTCTGAAGACACTTGGTACCATCAGGGAAGGCCCCTTCTACTGCCAGCCCCTGGAGGTGCGCCAGCAGCAGGTACTGATTCCCGAGGAGTTGACCTTCTAATCGGGCTGGCTAGTCGGCCTGGTTGCCGCTGTCAGGATTCCCGCCGGTCTTCCAGGGGTCTTCCCTGAGTACGTCCCGGATGGCCTGCTCGTTTTCTTCAACGGTGCGGTCCCCTTCCCGGGCATCGGCAGTTCCAAAGGTACCACCGGGATAGAAGTCTGCCTGCCGTGCGGTATAGGCACCGCTTCGAAGATGGGCCAGGGGGTTGTGCCCGAGACGCTCTGAGCGGGCCTGGCGCAACGAGCCGATATCAACCTCCGTGACGACGATCTTTTCACCCGGCCCCGGATCAGCCTGGGCAAGAATACGGCCGTCGTAATCAACCACCATGCTCCCCCCGGGCCAGGAAAAGGGCGGGTAATTTTCCAGGCTGGCCCCCTGGTTTGAAGCCACCACGTAGGCCATATTCTCCAGCGCCCGGCTGCGATTGACGACAGTCCACCAGTCCATCGGAGGTGTGGCCCCCCATGGATCCATGTAGGCTGAAACCCGGATCAGAATTTCGGCCCCACCGAGAACAAGCTCACGAATCGCCTCGGGATAGAGCCAGTCGTAACAGATCGCACAGCCGATATTGCCGATCTCTGTACGGGCTACCGGAAAGAGCTCCTCGCTGTAACCCGGAAGGTCATGGGGGCTGGCGTGCACCTCCCACGGCAACCAGGGGTTGACCTTCCGGTACTTGTAGAGGATTCCCTCCGGGCCGACCAGGCAGGTCGTATTGAAAACAACTCCCGGCCAGGCGGGGTCCATCTCAATGAAGCTGCCGGTCTGGATGTAAATTCCGTGCTCCCGGGCTTTCTTCTCATACCTCTCGGTATGTTCACAGGGAAGCTCCACCGCCAGCTTTTCCCTTAATTCACGGGCGGTTGCATAGACCGGCGCAGCATGAGCGAACTCGGGGAAAACCACCAGCCGGACGGGATAGAAGGGCTTATATCCGACGACTGCGGAATCTACCATGGCGAGCATCCTGTCTACCCGGGAGGAGATCTCGCTGCGGTCCCGGGGACAGGGAAAATCGGTCTGGCAGGCCGCGACTGCGTATTTCATTGGGAAACTCTGAAAGCTGCCTTCAAAACAGGAAAACAAATAACCAACGTAGATATTGCCCCTCAAGGGCCCCGCGTCAAGTGACCAGTGCCCAATTCAACCCGCCCACAGTAACCCGCCAGCCTCCCCCCGGTCTATTTTGGCAAGAAAGGCAGGAACCCGGCTCGTCATCCAGCCGGATACTCTGTAAAATTGGAGGTCCGGCAACCATCGACTCAACCCCGGCCGGGGGGTCTCTTTGCCGCCCTGGCGGTATCCAGCACACTTCGACCCGGACATTCGTCCGCGGCCCGGAAAAAATCTATAAAACATAAAGTACTGCCATGCCTGAAATGAGCCACCTAGTTAAATACCTCCTGCTCACCTGTTGCTGCCTGGCAATCCCGGCGCTCGACGCCCAGGTCGTCATCAACGAAATCCACTACGAGCCGGAAGACAAAACCGCGGCGGAAGAATTCATCGAGTTGCACAATGCCGCAGAGGAGGCCGTAGATCTCTCGGGCTGGTATTTTTCCAATGGGGTCATCTTCAGGTTCCCCGGGGGAACGGTGCTGGAAGGCGGCGGCTATCTCGTGGTCGCCGAAGATTCCGTGGTCCTGGCCCGGAACCTGTCGGTGCAGGGCGCGCTGGGCCCCTGGGAAGGCCGCCTCGACAACAACGGGGAGACCTTAACCCTGCGCGACGCAAGCGGCTCCCGGGTCGACGAGATCGACTACCAGGCCGGCTTCCCCTGGCCGCTGG
>JAYGDV010000023.1:0-3051 GCA_046582735.1 Planctomycetota bacterium | reverse complement strand
TGAAGTGGCTTATCTGTGAGGTCGATCCTCCGAAACCCAGCCGCCGCCTGGAGGAATTCGACGGTAAAGATGAGATCGGCGAAACCTTCGGGCTGGCTTCATCGTCCCTGGCGAGGCGGCTGCAGGGTGATCTCGACTGGATCACCATGAAAGCGATCGACAAGGACAGAAGGCAGCGCTACCAGTCGGCCGGAGACCTCACCGACGACATCCGGCGCCACCTGGTCCACGACCCTGTCCTCGCCGGCCCGCCGACTCCCGGCTACAAGCTCAGGAAGTTTGCTCGTAAGCACCGCATAGGCCTGCTGGCAGCCGCCTCGCTGCTGGTAATCTGTGCCGTAATCGCGACCCTGACCTGGCAGGCCAGCGTACGGGAAAACCTCAGGCAACGAATGAATCGAAGCTCCGCGAAACTGGACCAGGCGGAAAAACACCATTCTGAATACCTCGCCCTGTCCGGGAAATTGCGCCAAGACACCCGGATCTGGAAAGAGAATAAAGCCCGGCACCCGGATTGGCTGCCGGTATGGGAGCCGGCCACCGTCAAGCTTCTTGAAGACAGCCAGGAGATTCATGACACGCGCTCGCATCTCGACAGCGAATTCGCCGCCGCTCTCAAGGCCATTTACGGGGCCCTGCAGGAGGCCCCCGAAGACTCTGTCCAGGTAGCCCGGGTACAGGAAAACCTGGCAGGGCTTTTTGCCAGCCGCGGGCAGCAGGGCTTACGCCAGAGCGACAAGCAGATCTCGACGGAATTTTTCAGCCTGCCCCTGGGTGAAGCAGGACCCCCCCTGTCCCTGCAAATTCGCAGCGAACCGGCTGGAGCCGAGGTCTACCTCTACCGTTACATCGAGCACGAGTTTCGCCTGCTGCCGGTTCCCTTCCATTCTCAAAGAGATGAAGCAACACCGGATGAACAACTCCACGACCGGGTAATCCTCGAGTTCGAGGCCATACACAATCCTCCGCTTTACGCCACCCAGTTTGAAGACGGAGCCGAGCGCTTTGCTCCCGGTGACCGTTTCCTGTCCATCGGAGAAACCAAACTGCGGTCCAGGACCGATCTCGCCAGCGCCCTGAAGGGACTCGACCTCAATGCAACAGTCGAGGTGACTGTGCTGCGAGACGGGGAAAAACACTCGGTATCCTGGAAGCCGTTTTCTGGTGAGCTGGCTGAATACCCAGATGAAAACGGCAGGACCACCAATCCGCTATTGTGGAAAAACAGGCTCAAGGCCGGCAAGGTGCTGAACATCTACCAGCAGTTCGGCTTCACCTTTACCGGCGCTCCCCTGCCGCGCGGTTCGGAAAATCACCTGGGAACCACACCGGTTGAGCAACCCATCAAACTACCCCCGGGCTCCTATCTCCTGCTGCTGGAATTGCAGGGGCGCCCCACTGTGCGGGTCCCGCTCGTTGTTCCCGGACAGGCAGCAAAACTCGATGTTCAAATTCCCCTGGAGGTTCCGGATGGTTTCCTCTACGTTCCCGCGGGGCCGTTCTTCGCCGGAGGAGATGACCAGGATTTTGCGCAGAACCTCGAACCCGGCCAACGCGATCTCCCCGGATTTTTCATGGCGCGGTTTGAGGTTAACTTTACAGACTACCTTGCCTTTGTAAACAGCCCGGAGATCCTGGCCCGCACTGGCGAAGATGGCCACGCGCCCAGGAAGGCCGGGCGGGGCAGGAAGAAGCCGGGTTCGGAAAAGGTACTACTCATCCCTTCCATCGGGGGGCAGCTGCTTTTCAACAGGAGCACTTCCGGAGGAAAATGGAGCCCCGGAAAGTCCGTAGCGAATCTGAAACGCCCCGTCGTTGGTGTTTCCATGCTGGCCGCTATGGAGTACGCCCGCTGGCTCAGCGACAGGGCCGCTGGAAAGAAATATGCTTACCGCCTGCCAACCGACCTGGAATGGGAAAAGGCTGCCCGTGGAGTGGACCGGCGAATCCATATCTGGGGAAAATATCCTGTTTCGCCCTACTGCCGTTCAGCAGCGTCAAACTGTAAAAACACCAACACCCTGGGCAATACAGGCGCCTTTCCGATGGACGAAAGCGTCTATGGCATTCGCGACCTGGCGGGCTCTGTCAGCGAACCGACAACAGACCTGACCGTTGCCGGCCAGAATTTCATTTCCTACAGGGGCGGCCACTGGATGACGATCGATGAGTACCTCTTCCATGCCGCAACCCGGACCGGGCGTCTTGCCGACACCCATGAACTCAATTGTGGCTTCCGACTGGTGGCGGCACCAACCGTCAGCACGAAACCCGGAAAAAACTAATTCCCTATTGGCATGTAGGCGAAAGCTGAAGGCAGTCAAGCCCATCGGACGGGGCAGGATCCGAACCGCAATCAGAAACCAGGTAACCCGGAGACGTTGGAGTCGGCGGGGCTGGATCCGGTCCATTCCCGCCGAAGAGCCAGCCGAAGATGATGATCGCATCGGTGATCTCCAGGGTTCCGCTGTCGTTGGTATCTGCCGCATCCCTGCAGGCCAATTGCCCATTCCCGAAAAGATAGAGGAGCAGCACGACTCCATCCGTCAGGTTGATGGTTGAGTCAGAGTTTGCGTCGCCGCGCACAAAGGCTATACCTCCGGGCTGGCAATTTTCAGCGCTGGCGCAATCGGGATCCGCGCAATCGACCAGGCCATCACGATCTTCATCCTGCCCGCCACTGCAGCCCCCGGGCCAATCCGATTCGCGGCCGATCAGGTGGTTGGCGTAATTGGTATCCAGGAACCAGATGGGCGGCGCGTTTCCCGCTCCCCCGCCGCCACCCTGGGGCTGGAGGTCGAGGAACTCAACCCGCGCTTTATTGCGGATGAGGGTTCCAGGGTCCCGGGAACCGGGAGCCAGATCGAGGTCGACGGCAAACTGTACGAAGGCCTCTCCCTCCGGGGTGTTTTCCACATGCCCGACAAGAAAGCCATCCTCATCCATAGCCGGATCCAGTTCAATCGGCTGCAGGCTGTTGCCCTGCCACGTCAACGAGGTAAACTCCCATTTCAGTTCGTTGCCGTCTCTCGTGCAATCCACATTGACGTA
>JAYGDV010000420.1:0-1870 GCA_046582735.1 Planctomycetota bacterium | reverse complement strand
GGGAAGCATCCTCTCACCGCGAGGGTGCTCGTTAACAGGATCTGGGAGCAGTTCTTCGGTACGGGGATTGTCAGGAGCGTTGAGAATCTCGGTGTGCAGGCGGACTGGCCCAGCCACCCTGCGCTGCTGGACTGGCTGGCGGTGGATTTCACCGAATCGGGCTGGAACCTGAAGGGGTTGGTCAGGAAATTCGTGCTGAGCGCCACCTACCGCCAGGCTCATGGCGTCGATGAGAAGAGATTGCGGCTCGATCCCGCCAACCGCCTTCTGTCGAGGGGGCCTCGCCTGCGATTGCAGGCGGAGATGGTCCGTGACCAGGCGCTGGCTCTCTCGGGCCTTCTTGTCGAGAAACTCGGCGGCCCCAGCGTCAAGACCTACCAGCCCGCCGGCCTCTGGGAAGAGGTTGAGAAGCGCGGCAAGTTCAAGCGTGGTAACGGAGAGGATCTCTACCGCCGCAGCCTCTATACCAATATCCGCAGGACGGTAGCTCCTCCCAGCATGCTCCTTTTCGATATGCCGAGCCGGGAGGTCTGCACCGTAGAGAGAGCGCGCACCAATACGCCGCTGCAGGCGCTGGCGCTGATGAACGAGGTGACCTACGTTGAGGCAGCAAAGAAATTCGCTGAACGAATCATGGGCCAGGGCAAGGATCCCGGCGAGAGAATCGCCTGGGGCTTTCGCCTTGCAACCCAGAGAGCTCCCGGTAAGGAAGAACTCGCCATCCTGGTGAAGGGTTACAACCGCCGGCTGCTTCGCTACAGGGCGGAGCCGGAAAACGCCGCTGCTCTCCTCGTCCGGGGCGAATCAAAGGTTTCGGGTGATTACGACCCTGTGGAGCTTGCGGCGATGACGACCGTGGCCAGCGTTATCCTGAACCTGGACGAGGTGATCAACAAATGAAGGCCACAGGCACAGGATTGAATCCACAGCTGGTCAGCGATGAAATCCATCGCAGGGCGTTCCTGCAGGCATCGGCGCATGGCTTCGGTGCCGCCGCCCTGGGGACGCTCCTGGGCGGTGAGGCCCTCGGGGCTGATTCCCTCCTGGAGAAACCTCATCACGAGCCCAGGGCGAAGCGGGTCATCTACCTGTTCCAGTCAGGCGGACCCTCGCAGGCCGATCTCTTCGACCCGAAGCCCGGACTCAAAGAACAGGCCGGCAAACAATTGCCCGATTCAGTACGCGGCAGCCAGCGGATCACCACGATGACCTCCGGCCAGAAGACCCTGCCGATCCTGCCGGCCCAGCACGCCTTCAAGCGCCACGGAAAGAGCGGGCTCGAGCTCAGCGAGCAGCTGCCCGCCCTCGGCAAGGTTGCCGATGAGCTCTGCCTGGTTCGCTCCATGCACACCGAGGCGATCAACCATGACCCGGCGATCACCTTCTTCCAGACCGGCTCGCAGCTGGCCGGGCGGCCGAGTATCGGCTCCTGGCTGTCCTACGGGCTCGGCGCACTCAACAGGGACCTGCCGGCCTACGTGGTGCTCACCTCCCGGGGAGGCACATCCGATGCCCAGCCGCTCTACAGCAGGCTGTGGGATTCAGGTTTCCTGCCGACCGAGCATTCCGGGGTGAAATTCCGCAACACGGGAGACCCTGTCTACTTCCTGTCCAACCCCCCTGGCATTGACGGCGGGTTGCGCCGTGATATGCTCGATGATGTAGCCAGCCTGAACAGGGAGCGGCTTGGAATCCTCGGGGATCCTGAGATCGCTGCACGGATTGCCCAGTACGAGCTGGCCTTCCGCATGCAGTCGAGCGTTCCTGAGTTGGCCGATATTTCAGGTGAGCCGAAGGGGATCCTTGATCTCTACGGCCCCGATGTCCACAAGCCCGGCTCCTTTGCGCGCAACTGCCTGCTGGCAAGGAG
>JAYGDV010000210.1:0-12289 GCA_046582735.1 Planctomycetota bacterium | reverse complement strand
ATATTCCAGTCCTTGCTCTTGGAGCGCAGGAACTGAATCGCACGCCCGCAATGCTTCATGACCTTCGTATACTCAGCTGCGCTCTGGTTTTCAATGAACGGGTAATTGCAGGAAGCGAAAGAGACCCCTGCATCGAGGTACTTATCGATGATCTGCTTGCTGGGAATCTGGCTTTTGTCGCCCTGGATAAACCCTCCGCCATGAAAGTAGATGATCACGGGGGTGGGCTTGGAAGACTCGGCCTTCCAGAAATCCAGCACGTTGCGCGTGTGCTTGGTGTCGTATTTCTCGTTCTTATAGGTGGGCTCTTCCCCGAACGCCCTGGTCGAAACCCAGCAGCACACCAGGAGCGCCGCCAACAGAAAAGGTGATTTACTCAACATGACTACTCCTTGGTTTTATGGGGACTCCACCGTAACCGTCAGGGGGGCTGGTTTCTATCCGATTCAACCCGATCTCGACAAAAGATTACAACGGACCTGGAATTACTGGTCTTTCCGCCGAAGAAGAAACAGGCCAAGCCCCCCACAGAGGGTGAACCCCAGCACGTTGACCACCCCATGGGTGGCGGCCATCAGGTGGTTGGGAATCAGCTTGTCTTCTCCAGGGTACATGTATTCCCCGACAGCGTAGGTGGTGGAAAGCGCCATCGTCGCCGTCAGAGAAAGCGCGGCTGCGCATAACAGCACCTTCGGCAGGATGCCCGGCCCCGGCGAGAGAGCAATCAGCACCAGCACGAAGGCCAGGGTCAACATCCCGAGGGAGAGAGCGACTCCAGAGATTACCTCGATGATCGGAGAGGCCATGATCCCGACGGCAACCAGCGGCGGGCCGATGACCACTATAGCCGCCGCAAACCGGTAAGCGGCAAGCGCAAAAGAGCGCGCCGATTCGCTGGAGGAAACCCCCGACCTGAGAGCCCTCCCGGCAAGACCGGCAATTACCGCGGCTGAAAACCCGGCGAAGTGAAAATGGACGGCGGTCAACAGCACGATCTCGGGGCTGAAGTCCATGGGAGCAATGCCCGCGCTCGAGAGCACCAGCCACCCGCCTCCCACCGGCAGGTAGAGAAGACCGGCATCGATGGTAGTCTCTTCAATCAGCGCCAGGCCCCTCTTGAGGATGCGCTGCAATCCGAGCAGGGCAACGAGCCCTGTCACCAGGAGCCAGGGCAGGCAGAGCCCGGCGGAGAGGTAGTGGATCGGTCCATCAGCGGGGGCATCGAGCTCCGGCGCGAGGCAGCGACCCGCAATCGCGCAGACCGCCGCCGACAGGACCAGGGAACCGGCAAGGCCCCGGCCTCGCAGCGCCTGCCCATCATTCACCATCGCCAGCCCCCCGGGAACAGCGACAAGCGGGCCGAAAAGCAGGAGCAGTTCGATCAGGCCAAGCGAAGAATCAAAACCGGTGAGAGCGCAATAAACCCCGGCAAATATCCAGCAGACACCACCAATGAAAGCGTTTCGCTTCTGAGGAGTTGAAGTGTCCCCAGGCCTCACGCCAGGCCGCCTGTTTCGCGCAGCTCGGGGTTTGCCGCCTCGCTGGCGGCTTCTTCACTTTCGGGACTTTTTTCCGCAGCCGTCGGGAGGTCACCGTAGAGCTGGATGCGCCCGCAGCCCGGGCAGATCCTGCCGCGAACCGGCTTCCAGTCGCTGCTCCAGAAGCTGGCCGGGGGAATTGCCCAGGACAGGTTGGAGAGCACAACCTCCTGCATGGTGACACCGCAATCCGGACAGGGATCTTCCGGGACAGTGACCTTCTTCAGTTTATGGCTGGCCATGGACGCATCTTTTCACTATTACCTGCCGCCGTCAACAGGAATGGTTTTCCGGACGCTCATCGAATCAAAGACCACTCCCGCTGTATCCACAGCAGACATTCGCAGCTCAGCTCCCTCGATATCAAAAATCACCGCGTGGTGGCGCATCGCAACGGACGCCATGCGCAGCGAACGGAAAATACTGTAGAGAACAGCGCCCCCACCACCGGTGACCACGTAGATGGGAGCCCCCGGATCGAGGAAATCCGGTTCCATGTGCCCATCGATGGCTCTTCCCGCGCGGAGCGGATAACTCCTCTGGTAACTATGGTCGTGACCGGCCAGGACGATATCGACGCCATGCTCTTCAAAGAGGGGCGCCAGGTAAAACTGCAGCAACGGTGCATCTCCGTGGCTTGAATCGCTGTACATCGGGTGGTGGAAATAGCAGATGACCCAGTCGGAGGTGTTGCTCTGCAACTCATCCTCGAGCCACTCGTACTGGAGGCTGGCGCTTGAAAGATCCTGGTTCGAATCAAGTGCTATGAAGAGACAATTACCCCTCTGGAAGGAGTAAAAATGTTCGGAACCATCGGCGTTGTTGGCAGGCAGGTAGACCTGTTCAAGCAGAGGCCTGGCGTATTCGGTTCGGACATCGTGATTGCCCAGGCAGGGATATACAGGAACCTGGTCTATCAGGGAAGCCATGGGTGCAAAATAATTCTGCAGTACCTCAGCCCGGGTGCCGTCGTAATAAGCGTTATCCCCGGTTGTCAGGACCAGGTCCGGCGTGCTGCCCCTGATCACATCAAGCACAGCGTACTGGGTATCACACCCGCACCCATGATCGCCAAGGACTGCGAAGCGGATCGCAGCAGAGGGGTCATCGGAGACGCTTTTAAACGAGCTCAGCTCACTGAGCGCATCCGGTCCGCTGCGAACCCGGTAGAGGTAAGTCGTCGCCGGCTCCAGCCCATCGAGCAGGATGACGTGCTCCGTCGAGATGCCAGTGCCGCTGACGGTGAGAACGGCTCCCCCATCCGCCGCCCAGTAGTCAACGGAACCCAGCACAGGCACGAGTGATCTCCAGGCGATCGTCATTGACCGTTCGGAAGGCAGAGCGAGCTGTGGTCCCCGCTCGATACCCTGGGGGAAATCCTGCCGCCTCGGCGAGGGTGGGTACGGGGCTCCATCAGAGTCACAGCCGGGGAGAACCCCGACAGCGGCAACGAGAACAAAAATACTGGAAATCCTGTAGAACTTCAAATCGTGGCCCCCTAACAAAACCAGGCAGGTCAAGTAAGACACATTGTATAAGTTTGGAAGCCTGTACCGAAATAAATCCGCACCTTCAGTCAAAGATGCAGATCTGTTTCCGATATACTGCTGTACTCAGGGTAATTCCAGCTCCCAACGGAGCGAGAAGGCTGAAAAAATGCTCCATGACACCCTCTCACCTCTTACACCCCTCTGGTACACGGCCATAGCGGCCTCGGTCGCTGTGATTGCAGCTCTCGTGCTTGCCGGGAGATGCGTAGGCACACAGGGAAAAAACAGGCTGGCACTGCTGCTGGGAGTATTCCTGCTGGTCCGGGAGATCTGGATCCATCCCTACCTGGCAAGCCGGGGGCTCTGGACAAAAGACTCGAGCCTGCCGCTCCACCTCTGCGACATCACCGCGATCTTTTCATGGGTGGCGATCATCTGGCGCCACCAGGTGGTTTACGAATGCCTTTTCTACTGGGGAATTCCCGGAGCGATCATCTCCCTGGCGACCCCTGAGTTCACCCTGGCTCCGGGAGTGATCAACGATAATGGAACCCTGGGGAACGAAACCCTGATCTTCCTCAATTACTATGTTTCCCATGGAGGGATCCTTGCATCTGTTCTCTACCTGACCTTTGCACTCGGCATGCGGCCGGGGCGCGGATCCTGGTGGAAGATTTCACTGCTGGGCCTGCCACTGCTCCTTGCGGTAGGACTCCTCAACAAGGTCATCGACACCAACTATATATTTCTCTGCAGGCCGCCACAGGTAGCGAGCGGACTCATCATCGGCGACTGGCCCTGGTACGTCTTCGGAATGATCTTTATGGTCACCCTCTGCAGCCTGCTGCTCTATATCCCCTATGGCCTGCAGTACAGGAAAGAAGACCGGGTAAAGAAGGTAGGCAACCTGGCTGGCAGTTCCTTGTTGGAATAAAATTCCGGGCTTACTATAAGAAGACAGGCGCCGACTTCAAATCGAGCGCAGATGCCAGAACCAGAAAAAGAGGATCTCTTCCTTTGATTAATAAATTGCTGACCGCCTTCTTCGTCCTGATCCTGTCCGCCACCTCCTGCCCGGGAGGCTGGGGAGTCACCTGCCTCAACTTCCGCCGAGGCGACACCAATGGAGATGGCCAGGTAGACCTCAGCGATGGGATCGCCACGCTCACCTTCCTCTTCAATGGAGGGGAAAGGCCGGGGTGCGCGGATGCGGCGGATGCCGACGACTCCGGAAACATCGACCTCAGCGATGGAATCTACACCTTTCAGTACCTTTTCATCGGCGGCGCTCCGCTACCCCCCCCGGGCCCCAATGAGTGTGGCGAAGACCCCACTCCGTTCGACGACCTGGGGTGTGAAAATGTCGGACCCTGCGGACCGCAGGAATTTACGAGGGACCATTCGGACTTTGATCGATTCCAGCTGCACTATTCTCCGGGGTTCGGTTTCTGCCCGCAGATCAACAGCGTCTTCGCGGCAACCATTACTGCCGAACTCAATGGCAACTACCGGCTCGAGATGAGCGTGCTTCGAGCAGGGCAACCGGGTGAGAAGTGCATTGAGTTCTTTCTCGGTGAGGTCCAGTGCGCGGTGGTAGAGGTTCTCCCGGCTCGTGACCTCACAGATGGAGAAGCCGCTCAGATGCTGGCTCTCTTTTCAGACCTGAAGGTTTTCCTCGACAGCGATGCTATCTGCGATTGCATAGCAATCGATCCCTGTCGGATCGGAAACTTCAACTGGGATGGAGATAACTTCAGCGACTTCATCTGCGGCAACAGGAGACTCGCCAGGGACCAGGCTCCCGCCATCAGGGATTTCCTCGACAGTCTCCATGATGCCCCCTGATGCTCCCGCAATAAACAACAGCGGCAACCACCAGGGGATGAGGCCCCGGATGAACTCCTGCGCTTCAATCCAGCATCTTCTTATTGCCGCCGCGCTCAGCTTCATCCTGCAGGGTGCGGCATTCGCGTTGCCCGCAGACGAAGAAACCCCGGTCGACATCGGCTCCCGACGCGAGCTCTTCGTTGACGAATTCCTCATCGGGAAAATGCAGGGTGCATCTCTCAAGCTCCACCCCCCCACGCCCGATGGAGATGCGATCGCCTTTGACAAGCCCTGGGAAGGACGGTTTGCCGGATACGTCACTGTACTGAAAGATCAAAATGTCTTCCGCATGTACTATCGCGGACTGCCCCGCTCCGGAGCGGACGGGTCCGCGCTCGAAAGCACCTGCTACGCGGAAAGCGCCGATGGAGCTCATTGGGAAAAACCCGAGCTCGGCATCTACGAGGTCAACGGTACCCGTAAAAACAATGTGGTGCTGAAAAACGAGGCTCCCTGCTCCCATAATTTCTCTCCCTTCATCGATACCAACCCGACTGCTCCCCTGCAGGAACGCTACAAGGCGCTAGCCGGAACATCGAAAACAGGGCTGGTGGCTTTCGTCTCAGCAGATGCTCTCCACTGGAAGAGGGCCCGCCCGAAGGCCGTCATCAGAAAGGGAGCGTTTGACTCCCAGAACGTTTCTTTCTGGTCCGAAAGCGAAGGACTCTACCTGTGTTACTTCAGGACCTGGGATGGCTCAACCCCCTGGAGCGGCTTCAGAAGCATCAGCCGGGTGACCTCGAAGGACTTCATCAGCTGGAGTGAACCGAAGGCGATGACCTACGGCGGCACACCGCGTGAGCACCTCTACACCAACCAGACCCATCCCTATTTTCGCGCTCCGCACATCTACCTGTCCGTGGCCGCCCGCTTCATGCCGGGGCGCCGGGTCCTGACCCCGGCCGAGGCCAAAGCCATCGATGTCGACCCGGGGTACTTCAGCGACTGCTCGGATGCGGTCCTGATGAGTACCCGCGGCGGAGGCAGCTACCAGCGTACCTTCATGGAGGCCTTCATCCGTCCCGGGACAGGACTCGAGAACTGGGTGTCGCGAACAAACTACCCCGCTCTTGGAATCGTGCCGCTCTCAAAAGACAAGCTCGCGATCCATATCCAGAAGCACTACGGGCAGCCGGGCGCGAAGCTTGCCCGCTACACCCTGCGCACCGATGGTTTTGTCTCTGTTAACGGCCCCTATGCCGGGGGAGAAATGACCACACGCCTGATGAGCTTCCAGCCGGCCGCGGCTGAAAACTCTTCCTCCTGCCGGCTGCTGGTGAACTGTTCAACCGGGGCGGCGGGAAGCCTGCGAGTCGAAATTCTTGATCGAAACGGCAAGCCGTTCCCGGGCTACAGCCTGGAGGATTCACGGGAGTTCATCGGCGATTTCATCGAACGAGCGATCGAATGGAAAAAAGGAACCGATGTCATGCCGCTGGCTGGAAAGGCGGTGCGCCTGCGTTTCGTGCTCAAAGATGCCGACCTCTACTCCATCCGTTTCCAGTAGAGCCGGCTCAGACGAGCTCGCGAACCACTTCCCGGTCGTCGAGGATATAGGTGGGCCGGCCGGCATTATTAATAAAGGTCTGCTCCGGGTTGATGCCGAGAACGTGGTACAGCGTGGCATGCAGGTTTTTCTCTGTAACCAGCCCCTCGGTGGCGTACTCGCCCCGGGGATTGGTGGCGCCGATCACCTGGCCGTGCCTGAGACCTCCACCGGCGAACAGGGCCGACATCACCTTCGGCCAGTGATCACGCCCGGCTTTCTTATTGACCTTCGGAGTCCTGCCGAACTCCCCCCACATGGCGATGGCAACATCGTCGAGCAGGCCGCGCTCTTCGAGATCGTTGATAAGAGCGTATAGCGCCCGGTCCAGCTCCGGGAGCTGCTGGCGCATTTTCACGAAGTTCTTCGAGTGGGTATCCCAACCACCGAATGAGAGCGTAACGACCTTGACTCCTGCCTCCACCAGTCGCCTTGCCATCAGAAATCTCTGGCCCGCCTTGCCGTAGGACGCGACTGTCCGGGGATCTTCCTGCTTGATGTCAAAGGCCTGCCGGACAGTTCCTGAGGAGATCATGTCGAAGGCGCGCTGTGAGAAACCATCCATCCCGGCCATCGTGCCACTGGCATCGGCATCCCGGCGCATCCTGTCAAAAGCGGCCAGGAGCCCCCGGCGGGCCTGGAACCTGTCAATCTTGAGGCCGCCAGGTAATCTCATGTTGTTGAGAGCCGGACCACTGGGCTGGAAAGGACCATGCTGGGGGCCAAGATAGGCAGCCTGCTCCTCGTTGCGGCGATTGAGGCTGACGTAGGGAGGCATATCCGAACCAGAGCCTTCAAGCTTCGAAACAAACGAACCGAGCGCAGGCCTCATATCCCTCTTCCGGTAGGCGGTCATAAACTGGTAGCCGGAATGAGATCCGTCCATACCAGTCACCCCGCGAAGGATCGAGAGCTTATCCATCATCCCGGCCTGGAGGGGAAACAACTCCGAGATCCGTGCACCATCAACATTGGTCCCGATCGGTCGAAGCTCTCCCCTGTATTCCACCGGCGCATCCGGCTTCATGTCGTACATATCCATGTGCGGCGGGCCACCGGGCAGAAAGATCATGATGACTGACTTGCCGCCGGTAGCGGAACGGCCAACAGGCGCCTGCTCCGCCTGGAGCTTGAGAATGTCGGCCAGGTTGAGGCTGAGAGCCCCGGCCCCGAGGGCGCCAACCTTGAGAAACTCCCGTCGTGCCAGCCCGTCACAACAGCCTTGCTCTTTGCCCCAGATCGTCAGCATGGAAACCTACCTCTCTGCAAGTTGCGAACTTGACCAGGATCCTACCTTCCGACCTCGGTAGTCTAAAACGATCTGGAGGATTTCTCAAAGAATCCCTGGTTTTCGCCCCCGAACCAGCCCCTGGAAGCCGGGTTCAATCCAATTAAGTGGGCGAAATCAGGGGGTTTCGGGGTATTCCCACTCAGGGACAGGAAGTTTCGCAGCTTTCGCCCGGCAGGGGGTCACCGGGAAAAGGGCCGCAACCGGGAAATGGATCAACCGGGGGGGCGCCGCCGCTGAAGAGATAGTTGAGCAGGTAGATGGGATCGGTGATGTTCACCTCGCCATTTCCATCCGCATCCGATGACCTGAAACAGGCCTGGTCCAGAAGATTGAGGAAAAGATGCTGCAGTACGCAGATCGGATCGGTGATGTTCACCTCGCCGTTGCTGTCGCAATCACCCCGAACAAGGAGAGTTTCTTCAACCGCGGGCAACCCGACTGTCCTCCCGGTGGCCTGCACGGTCGGGAGCGCGGCTTCTGTTTCCACCAGCCAGGCTCTCAGCTGCCGTGCAAGGCCCTGCTGAATCTCCGGACGGGTTTCCGCAAGGTTGTTGGCCTCGCCGATATCTACGGCCAGGTTGTAGAGCTCGTAGCGCTCATCCTCCCAGTAGTAATGAAGCTTCCAGTCACCGCTGCGGATGATGGAACAGGGTTTTGACCGCCAGGTGCCCAATTGAGTCGATGCCTGGGTATAGCAGGGGAAATGCCAGAAGAGGGGTCGCGGAGGCAGGGTGGCCGCCGGATCGCTGAAAAGAGGCAGCAGGTTTTCACCATCGAGAACGTGATCCCCGGGCGCATCGACACCAGCCAGCGCCAGGAAGGTCGGGTACCAGTCGATCGGAGCGACCTGGGTCTCGTTGACCGTTCCTGCAGGCGCCTGGCCATCCCAGCGAATAATGAACGGCACCCGTACGCCACCTTCGTAGAGAGAGCCCTTGCCCGAGCGGAGGGGAGCCTGGCGAGTTACCTCGTTGGCTCCACGGATCCCTATATCGGAATAGCCCCCTACCCCGCCGTTGTCCGAGTAGAAAACAACAAGGGTATTGTCGATAAGCTTCCGCCCCGGGGAGCGCACCGAATCGGTGGTCTCGAGGTAATCGACCACAGTACCGATGCTGTCGTCCATCGCCTTGATCATGGCGGCGTAGATGGGATCGTTGTGGCGCTCCCCCCTGGGCAACCTGTTAAAAAGAGCAATGTCTTCGGCCTTGGCCTGCTTGGGAAGGTGGACGGAGAAATGAGAGAAATAGAGGAAGAAGGGGCGATCCTTCTCCCTTTCCATCCAATCGAGAGCCTCCGTGGTCAGGCGGTCGGTCACGTATTGGTTGGCGATACCGTTTGCTTCGAGATGGGGAACAGCGAAGGCGCCATTTGCATCGGCGAAATAATTGGCGCTGCCGTTTCTCTGCGGTGGCACCCCCCTGTCAGCACCACCGTAGTTAACCTCGAAACCCTGTGCGGTCGGGTAGCCACCTTCGTTCTCGCCCCCCATATGCCACTTGCCGAAATGCCCGGTCGCATAGCCCGCAAGCCTTATCGACTCAGCCAGCGTTACCAGTTCAAAATCCAGGGAAACCCTGTTAGGCGGCGCATCGAGGCGGCGATTGCCCGGGTTGCCACGGTTACCGTTGTTAACCGTATAGACACCGGTTCTCGGGGCGTACTGCCCGCTCATGAGAGCCGCCCGGAAGGGCATGCAGTTGGGAAAGGCGTAGGCCTGTGAGAAGCGCATACCCTGCTCAGAAAGCCGGTCGAGATGGGGTGTCAGGTAATAATCCGATCCCCAGCTGCGAATATCGGTCCAGCCGAAATCATCTGCCAGGATGAAGACGATGTTGGGCAGAGCAGACGACGGCGGGGGCAGGGCCCTGGAAACGACCTGGATCCCATTGACCGCGCCACGACCTGAACGTCCGGATACGACCAGGTCAAAGGATGCCGCGGCGAGATCGCGAAAGACCACGTAATTTCCAACCGTGGCCTCGGCCGCAGTGCTTCCGCGAGCTTCAACAAAATGTCCATCGAATTGTCCGCGCCCCGGTTCAGACCCGAAGACGGCATCCTCGCCAATCGCGAAGCGGTAGAGTCCGCCCACGGCCAGGGAATCGTAGTAGACATAGACATCGTAACCACTTTCGGTGAAACGTGCAGGCAATCCCCTGAACGAGAAAGCGTTTGGAGAATCGGCAGCCCCGTTGGCCGCCCAGGCGTCCATCATTCTTCCGTTCCGCGTATTGCCGTTGGAGTTGACGAAGGCCGCCTGGTAAGTAAAAGACGCCCCCGACTCATCACCATCACTGTCTATGAGGTTCTCAAGGGTTCCCCTGCCGGCTCGCCGGGGTGGATTGACCACGTTATTCCAATATCGGGAGGCGACGAATCCCTCCACTGACGGGGAAGTAAGGGAGTTCGAATCCCCAGTTGAAAAATTCACGCTGATCACCCCGGCGCCAGCTGAAGCGCAAAAAGCGAATGGCGACATGAACAGGAAACAAAAAACCCTGGAGCTCACTTAACTTCCTCCCAAGAAATACCAACCCACCCCCATTCTCCACCAGGATCAGGGCCAAGTCGACAAGTCACGGTAGCGGTTTCAAGACAGTCTTTCTATCCTACCATCTCATCGATCCAGGGATTTCCAGGCTGTACAATGTTCCCGGACATACCATGAAAAACCTCATCCTCCTGATTTGCTCATTTACCCTGTTCGCCCCTGCAGCGCCCCTGCAGGCCCAGAGAAAAAAAAGCGTGGAGAAGCTCCCTGCCAGGGTCGCCGAGCTCGACAAGAACGGCGATGGAAAAATCTCTGCGGAGGAATTGCCACCGGGCGCCAGGAAGAAGATCCTTCCTGAATTTGACCTCAACAACGACAACGCCCTCGATGCGCTGGAAATGCGGGCCTACCTGCTCTCGAAAAAAGGAGAAAAGCCTTCACCTGCAAACGTGGATACCAATGGAGAAGTTACCACCAGGAAGGATATCGAGTACGCAAGCGGCGTGGGATATGAGAAGGGTCTCGGCAAGCTGGACCTCTACCTGCCCGCCCGGAAGAAGAAATTCCCGGTGCTCCTCTTTATTCACGGCGGTGGCCTGCACTCAGGCGACAAATCCAGGCTCGAGCAGGTCGGGCGGCGATTTGCCCTGCATGGAATTGCCGTCGTTGCCCCCAACTACCGGCTTTCTCCCGCGGTGAAGTACCCGGCTCACATCGAAGATGTCGCCCGGGCCTTCCGCTGGACCTGGGACCAGATCTCCTCCCACGGTGGAGACCGGAAGAAGATCTTCGTCGCAGGAGGCTCATCAGGTGGGCACCTGACAATGCTCCTGACCCTGGATGAAAGTTATCTCAGCAAGGTCCGTCTGAAGGGCTCCAGCATCCGTGGAGCAATCCCCATCAGCGGGCTTATGGATGTCACCCGCACCGGTCCGCTTCGCAGGGGGAAGGTATGGGAGGACTCCGCCGAGGTCATGAAGAAAGCCTCCCCGCTCAGCTGGGTGAGAAAGGATGCCCCACCGATCCTGATTCTCTTTGCCGATGGGGAAACGCCGGAGCGGGCGCGCCAGAACCGCCAGGTCTACGAGGCCCTCAGAAAGACCGGTCACCCGGATGTGAAGCTACAGGTTCTCGCCGACCGAACCCACAACTCGATCCGGCCCAATCTTTCCAATAAGGGCGATCCTGCCCTGCTGGCCATACTCGCCTTCCTGAAAACCCACTCGACTCTAAAGCCCACCAAACCTTGAATCCCGCGGGCGGCGGAAACCCCTTTATTTGCCTCCGCCGTTCTGCGACCGGTAGACCTGCTCAATCCGATGCTGGATCTTGCTGATCAGGTTGGCGCACTGCATCAGAAAAATAGTAAAGGACTGGTCGCTGCGCAGATCCTGGTGGGTCAGCTCACCAAGAGCCTCCAGCTTGATCAAGGTCACCCTTTGCAGGCAGGACTCGAGAGCCCCGATATCCGAGAGCTCCATCTGCTCCTTTTCAATCACCACGGTCCTTTCGAGATAATCATCCAGGCTCTCTCTCTGAGCGATGTAATGCAGCTCTTCTTCCTTCTCTTTTCGCCGCTTCAGACGGTCCCAGAGAAGATAAAGTCCCGCGGCAAGAGCGAAGAAAAGCTCCTTGGCCGCTGAAATCGATTCAAGCAGGGTGGTAAGCTCGCCCATTTCATCCTGTGGGAAGAAATACTTACGGGAGGCCGGATGGAGGCGCAAGGATGACAATTGAGCAGCCTCTTCCCTGTCCATCAGCTGGAGGAATTCCTGGCGCAGTTCGCTTTCGTAGATAAGACCGGTGAGAGCTTCCACGAGCTGTTCATTCACCCCGGGGCCGGCAGCCAGCGAAGCGGTGGTGGCGATCGTCTTCAGATCAGCCGAGGGGGTGGGATAGGGTTTTTCAGAATAGAGGCCCTTTGGAATAACGGCTGATTTGAAAAAGAAATGCTTCTCCTCAAAAGCCTCCGCATCTTCGACGGCAAGCAGGTCAAATCTTTCATCACTCAGGACCCTCCTGAGATCAGCCCCCAGCATCCCG
>JAYGDV010000195.1:0-7197 GCA_046582735.1 Planctomycetota bacterium | reverse complement strand
GAGGACGGCGGTGAAGTCATCGGTTTTCTTCGAGCGTCCCTTCACACTGGTAACCGGCTCGGAGAGGTCGCTATTCTCAGAGACGATGACCTCGAGGCTGGCCTCGCGGGCGGTGCGAACCCAGATCTTCACACCCTCGTGGGAGATGCAGCCGAGCATGGGGCCGTGGACCGCAGCGTTGCCGTGGTCGGAGAGCAGTTTTTTGTAGACCGCTGTTTCAGCCAGCGCCTTGAGGCCTGTCCTGGTGCCGCCGATGATCCTTCCCGGTGGCAGCCCGTTGTCGATGGCGCCCTCGAGAGCCTCGGCGGCCTTCTCGAGCTTGCCCAGCTTCGCCAGGGCGACCGCAAGCATGTAATGGGTCTCGGCATCTTCCGGGGTCTTTTCAAGGAGGGCCTTGAGTGATTTGGCGGCCTCGGCGGCCTTCTTGCCGGTGATGAGCGAGAGGGCCGCCTGGTGGGTTCGCTTGTATTGCTTGTTCTTGATCTTGACCTGCAGGGCGTAGAGCAGGGAACCGGCGAGGACAAGGATGACGATGAAGAGTGGGAGTTTATAGCTTCGCATGGAGACATAATTCCATCTTGAAGCGGAGGTGTCCAGTAAAGCCATCCCTGCCGGTTTGACTGCGGGGGCGACTCGAAGTAGCCTGATGGAAGAGCGTGTCGCCAGATCGCGGTGAGTTCTTCGCCGATTGGCACGTGTTTTCAAGATGCCGGGAAGGAACCGATGCCCCGTTTATCCTGCAACTGGATTCTACTTCTCCTGGGAACCTGCCTCAGCGCAACATCGCTCGAGGCGGTTGAGCTGCAGAAACTCCCTGCCCCGGGGGGGAGCTTCAGAGGGCGGATCGAGCTCCGGGAGTCCCAGGAGTTCATTGAGCACTGGAGCCGGGAACCGCGTTTTTCGAGGAGGTTTTCCCTGACAGCTGAGATCACCTGGACTGTTCGCCAGGTGAAAAAAGAGAGCGCTGTACTGGAGGGAAGGGTCACTGAGGGGCTGTACAGCCACGCACTTGCGGGATTTATCGAGCTCGAGGAGGTCTACGGGCTGATCCTTGATTCGCTGGTTTTCCAGCTGCGGCTCAGCAGTGGAGAGAGCCGCCTGCAGGTGGACAAGTCCAGCCTGCAGCGGGTCCTGAGGCGGTTTGAAAAAGGGCAGGCTGCCCGGCGCTTGCCCGAAGGGCTGAAGAAGCGGATCCTTGAGGATTTTCTCGACCGTTTCGAACTGGCGCAACGGGTGGGCTACTGGCTTCTGTTCAAAGATTTGCGGAAAGAAATTCAGCAGGATGAGCTGTTCAGGCGACGGCTTGCGGGCCGTGGGGGGAAGCCCTCAGGGACAATGGTATTCACCGCCTCCCCGTGGACAAGCAGGTCCTTCAAAGGAGCAAAGGGACGGGAAATGCTGGTTCGCCGTATTCATTTTCCGGCCCCCGGGGGGCAGGGGCGGGCATCCGGTTACGGGACCCTGGCCTGGCTTGCCGGCGAATCCGGTCCTCCTTACCGCTGCCATTTGAAAGTTTCTGGGGATTACTCGGACCCGGCGGAATTGAAGGATGTTGTTGATTTCACCCGGGAATACCGCCAGCAGCACAACCTGGAGGTTTTCATGGGGGTCGAGGGTGAGGCGAGTCCGTCATCGGCGGAATTTACCGGGTTGCCGGCTCGGCTGCCTTTACCCGTGGTGGGACTGGATCTGCTGAGCGCATCTAAGAAGAAGGAACTGGATCGCTATCTGAAGAAAGCCTCCGTGGATGGAGAATCCCTGCTGAAGGTGCTGGATGAGTATCTCCGGATGGAAAGAGGTTCGGACGCCGGCAAGCCGATTTGTGCAGCTCTTCACTTTGCTCTCGCCGACCGCCTGGCGCTTTCTCTTCCGGCCAGGAAAGGACCCTTGCTGCATTTCACCGAGCGGGTCGTCGAGAGGAGTCGAAACCTGGCAGAGTACCTCCTTGTGTTGCGGGCCGTTGCCAGCCCGTACGCAGGCTATACAGATGCCGGGAGGCTGGAGGTTTTCCGGGTTGCCCTTGCCCGCAGGCCGACCAGCTTTGCCCGCTGGGGAGGGATGCTGCTTGCGCAGGGAGACTGGGCGGGTGCGGCCGAGCTGCTGCTTGGGTCGCTCGAGGGCCGGGACAATCCCCGCCTGGAGAGGAGTCTTCGTCTCGATCTTCAGCGGCTTGCAGGAGTGCCTGTTGCGGGGCTGGAAGCCGGCAAGATCCGTGAGCTGGTCAAGGCAAGGAAAGCCGGACCAGGACGGCAGCTCTTTCTGCCGGCTCGGCTGCCTGGCGGGAAGCCGGGTTTGCTGTTTAACGAGGCAGGTACCGGGACCGTTTACCTGCTGGATGCCTCCCGGCCTTACGAGCGCAGCTCCCTGTCGAGGAAACGGGGGGTTGCCCCGCCGCCGACCGAACGCACCAGGAGCATCTACCTGGCCTTGCGCGAGTCACTCAAGAAAATCCCGCCTGAGCTGCGTTTTGCCATGGCAAAGTTTCATGCCGGCGCCCTGCTTCGCAAGGGCTGGGCGCAGACCGATCCCGGCCCCTGGAAGAAGGCTGCACTTGATTTTGTGGCGGCCGAGCTGGACCCAGGCAAGGATCCACGCAACGTCTCCCGGGCGCACTACGATGTGGGCCTGAAGGCGGCGCTTTCCGGGTTTCCCGAGGCGGAGGTGATCATCCTGGTCACTGATTTTGACCGGGGGGACTATTGGGAGGCAGAGTCCGTTTTCCTGGCCCGGAATTACCTCCGGGGTGTCCGCTTAATCACCTACGGCTGGAAGAAAGACCCTGCCCTGGACCCTTCGAGACGCTCTTTTCTCGAGCGCATGGCAGGCAACCATCACGGTTGGTTTCGTTTGCTTGATTGAGTCTGACATTTACCGATCCGGGCAAATGTCTTACCATGCCCGGTTGTTGAAAGCAGTTCGGTGAAATTCATCATGGAATAGAAATGGAGTCCGGCTGTGCCGGATGAACCGGATATGAGCGTTAAGATCGGATTTATTGGAATGGGGATCATGGGCCGCCCGATGGCGAAAAACCTCGTGGCCGCCGGGCACGAGGTGACCGTCTATAACAGGACCGAGGCGCGCTGTGACGAGGTGGTCGAGGCGGGTGCCCTGAAGGCCTCCACACCCGCGGAATGTGCCGCCGGTAAGGATGTCGTGATTACCATCGTTACGGATTCTCCCGATGTGGAGGCCGTGTTGTTCGGCGAGAACGGTGCCGCTGGCGGGGCAGATGAGGGGACGCTGTTTATCGATATGACAACGATCTCCCCGGATGTCACCAGGGAGATTGCCGCCCGGCTCGAAGAAGGCGGCTTCCAGTTTCTCGATGCCCCTGTATCCGGTGGCGATATCGGCGCCCAGAAGGGAACCCTGACCATCATGGTGGGCGGGCGGCAGGAGGCCTTTGACCGTGCGACCCCGGTCTTCGAGGCCATGGGGAGCCGGATTACCCTGGTTGGTGAAAGCGGCGCCGGGCAGGTCACGAAGGCCTGCAACCAGATTCTCTGCGCCGTCAACCTGCTGGCGGTCTGCGAGGCGGTAGCCCTGGCGTCCCGCTCAGGGATCGATCTCGAGAAGATGCACCGTGTGGTTACCGGCGGGGCGGCGGCCTCCTGGTCGCTGGAGCATCTCGGCAAGTCCATCATCGAGGGAAACTACGATCCAGGCTTCATGGTGAAGCTCATCCAGAAGGATCTCAACATCTGCATGAACGCGGCCCGGGCGCTGAACCTTCCCGTTCCGGGGACCGCCCCGGCTAACCAGTTCTTCCGTTCGAACGAGGCCAATGGGGAGGAAGACCTCGGCACCCAGGCGATGTTCAAGGCCATTGAAAGGATGGGGAATTTCAAGGTATGAAATCAGCTCGCACTTCACAGCCGGGAGATCACCCTTCCTTACGCCACTGGCCGGCCCGTGCAGCGGCACTCTGCCTGCTTGCAGGGCTTGCCTGCGGAATTTTTCCCGGTACTCCCGGCGCCTGCCTCGAAGGCGAAGAGGATGCGAAGGCCGCCGCGAAGGAGGGTAAGAAGCACAAGGGCAAGCCCAATCGCCTGGCGAAGGAGAAGAGCCCCTACCTGCAGCAGCATGCCTACAACCCCGTGGACTGGTATCCCTGGGGAAAGGAGGCCTTTGAAAAGGCAAAGGCGACCGGCCGGCCGATCTTCCTGAGTATCGGCTATTCGACCTGCCACTGGTGTCACGTTATGGAGCGGGAATCTTTTGAGAACAAGGAGATCGCCGCCTACCTCAACGAGCACTTCATCTGCATCAAGGTAGACAGGGAAGAGAGGCCCGATGTCGACCGTGTCTACATGGACGCGGTGCAGGCGATGAGACAGCGTGGCGGCTGGCCTCTTTCGGCCTGGCTGACAGCGGAGGGAAAGCCCTTCTTCGGTGGGACCTATTTTCCACCGGAACAATTCAAGATGCTGCTGGGGAGGATCGTTGAGGCCTGGAAGGGGCAGCGGGCCCTGCTTGACCAGCAGGCAGCGAAGCTGACCGATCATCTCGTTCAGCAGGCAGGGAAATTCGAGGCGAAGGGAACTCTTGCTCCCGGGATCATGGCAGGAGTTTTCGGTTACCTCGACCAGGTTCACGATGACGAGTTCGGTGGCTTCAGCGGGCCGCCGCGTTATGCGCCGAAGTTCCCGAGAACATCTAATCTGGATTTCCTGCTGAATTATTCCAACCGTATCCCGAGCAAGCGAAGCGAGACGATGGTCTACACCACCCTTGACCGGATGATCGCCGGTGGGATCCGCGACCACCTCGCCGGGGGCTTTCATCGCTACTCTACCGACCGGGTCTGGCTGTTGCCGCACTTCGAGAAGATGCTCTACGATAACGCACTGATATCCCGTACCCTCATCGCCGCCTACAAACGCTCCGGCAATAAGAGGTACCTCGCAGTCGCTCTCGAGGCGCTGGACTATGTGCTGGCGCGGCTTCGCGACAAGGATGGGGGCTTCTATTCGGCCGAGGATGCCGACACCGAGGGTGTTGAAGGGCTCACCTACGTCTGGACCCGCAAGGAGATCATCGAGCTGCTCGGCGAGAAAGAGGGGCAGCTTTTATGCTCATTCTACGGCGTCAAGGCGGAGGGGAATTTCAAGGAGGAGCGGCCGGACCCCGGCAGCCCGGAGCACGCCAATATTCTCCACCTGCCTTTTACTGATTGGGGAGCCGCCCTTGCGCTCCAGCAGGGGGTTCCGCTCGATGAGCTCTACAGCGGGATTGCCGCAGCACGTGCAAGGCTCCTGAAGACCAGGGACCAGCGCGCCCAGCCCTTCCTCGACTCCAAGGTGCTGGTCGAGTGGAATGGCCTCGCCATCTCCGCGCTTGCCCAGGCCTACCAGGTAAGTGGTGAGAACCGCTACCTGGAGGGAGCCCGGGCGGCCGCCGGGTTTATCGAGGCGAAGATGATCCGCCAGGGTGCTCTCTACCGCAGGTACAAGGATGGCGAGGTACGCATCAGGGGCTTCCTCTCTGATTACGCTTTTTTAGTAAACGGCCTGCTGGATCTCTACGAGTCCGATTTTGACAGGCGGTGGCTGGAGCTGGCGGTGAAGCTCGGCAGGGACATGGTCGGCTCTTTCTGGGACAAGGAGAAGGGGGCCTTCTTCCCCACTGCGGCTCACCACGAAAAGCTCATACTGCGCCGTAAGGAGTTCTACGATGGCGCTATTCCCTCGGGGAATTCCTTTGCCCTGCTCGACATGCTCAGGCTCCAGGAATTCACCGGCGACAAGGTTTTCGAGGAACCTGTGAGGGTGTTCAAGCAGCTTGCGGCGGGCCTGGTTGAAAAGTTCCCGCATATGCACCCCCAGCTTTCCTGCGCCCTGGAATTCGCGCTCTTCGATCCCCTTGAAATCGTGGTCTGTGGCCCTCCGGATGATCCGATGACCCGCTCAATGTTGAAGGAGATCCGTGGCCGTTTCCTTCCCGCCAAGGTGGTTGTCTACAGTGCCTCGAGCGAGGCGGCAAAGTCTCTCAGCTCGCTGGTACCCCTCATGGAAGCGAAAATGCCAATCGGCGGCAAGCCGACGACCTTCGTCTGCCGCAACCGTGTCTGTAAGCTTCCTGCCAGGGATCTCGAGAGCCTCAGGCGCCAGCTCGATGAAAGTATCGGCAGGAGGAAGCCAGCCGGGGGGGAGAAATGAACAGGGGAGCTTTTTCTGCTCTCATCCTGGTTCTTGGAGTGATCCTTGGTCTCTTGCTGGCGAGGTTCTACCCGCTGGGGGGGGGCACACCGGAGCTGGAGGCGATTCTCCAGCGGCAGAACGAACTGCTGGAGCACCAGGGCCGGCTTATCAGTAACCTCCAGAAGGGACGCGGGGAGGGACCGGGCGGGTCTGGCTGGGTGAAGAGTTCTTTTTCCGGCCTTTCTCCGTCGAGGGGGCCGGAGACAGCCGGGGTCGCGATTGTGGTATTTTCCGATTTCAACTGCAGGCATTGTGCCGGCATGGCAGGAGTGCTCGACAGGGTCTGGAGCACCTATGGAGAGAGGGTGCGAATCATCTTCAAGCACAATCCCCTTGCCGGGTATCCACTGGTTCTCGAGACCCACAGGGCCTCGGTTGCAGCCTTCCAGCAGGGCCGCTTCTGGGAAATGCAGGCTCTTCTCTTTGCCAACCAGGAAAATATCGATTCTTCCAGCCTGCGCCTTCATGCGAAGACCCTTGGTCTCAACATGGAGCAGTTTGAGGATGATCTCGTATCTGCAGAGGTGAAGCTGGTGGTCGAAAGAGATATTGCCCAGGCGAAGAAAGCCAGTGTAAGCAGGGTGCCGACCCTTTTCCTCGACGGGGAGATGCTCCAGGGAGTAGTTACCTACGACCTGCTGAGCGCGGGGATCGAGAAAAAGCTGGGGAGCGCAGTGCCAGGGTCAAATCCGCTCAGGTGAGAGCAGTCTCATTCTCTCGGCAATGTGGCCGAGATGAGAGGCGACCTGGAAGAGTGCGTCGAAGGCCTGCTGGTAGGCGAGGGTCTGGACATGCAGAAGAATCCTGTCCTCGTTGTCTTCGCCCGCTTTTTCAATTCTCTGCTTCCACTGGGTTTCGAGCCGGGAGCGGAACTTGGCCATACGCTCCACCGTCTTGACGGCGGATTCTTCGAGACGATTGGTGGGGCTGCGAAGCAGGATGAGGATGTTGGCGAACTGTGACATGACCAGCTCGTAGATCTCTCCAAGGTCCC
>JAYGDV010000070.1:0-14330 GCA_046582735.1 Planctomycetota bacterium | reverse complement strand
ACCGACAAGGACATGAAGCGCGCGACCCTCGCAGCATTCGCAGGTGTGTTCCTGCTTTTCGTCATCTTTTTCCGGCGGCTGAGAAGGCCCCTCCTCTGCATCGTGACGCTCGCCGTTGCCATCCTCCTTACCTTCGCCCTCACCTCCATGACGATCGGCTACCTGACCCTTCTCTCGATCGTATTTGCCGCCATGCTTGTCGGCCTGGGAATTGACTTCGGCATCCACTTCACCGCCCGCTACCAGGAAGAACTCGCAAAAGAAAACTCGGTTCCTGAAGCCGTGCGCAAAACCATCGAGACAACCGGGCACGCCATCGTCGTCGGCGGCATCACAACCGCGGCAGCCTTCTACATGACCCTCTTCGTCGACTTCCAGGGGCTCAGGGAGCTCGGCTTCATCGCCGGCAGCGGGGTCCTCATCTGCCTCTTCAGCATGATAACCCTCCTTCCCTCCCTCATTCTGCTCTTTGAAGGTACGCCTGGAAAGACCCCCTCCGTCAATCCGATCAGGATCCCCTTGCTTGAACTTCCAGCACGCCGTCCAGTACCCGTGATCGCCATCTCTGCAGCCCTCACCATCGCCGGGCTCTTCTGTCTCGAAGGGTTGCCCTACAATCCGAACCTCCTCGAGCTGCAGGACCCCGACCTCGTGTCGGTCGAGTACGAAAGGTTACTGATTGAGGATTCTGATTTTTCCACCTGGTACGCTGCCTTCATCGCACGAGATCTTGATGACGTCCTGGCGAAAAAACAGGCGCTCGATGCGCTCCCCGATAAGATCGTCGCAAAGACCGAGAGCGTGCTGGACTACATTCCCACCGGGCAGGCGGATAAAATTGAGCAGCTGAAGACTGCCCGCGAGGTGCTCAGGGGAATCGAGATACCCGGGGCCTCAGGTGATGTTGACCTCCCGGCACTGAGGGAGTCCCTTGAGCGTCTGCAGGAAAACCTCTTCGGGCTGGCTGACGCAATCTCCCAGGCAGCTGAAGAGGCCACCGGGAAATTCGCCGGGCGGCTGCTCACCGCTGCCGACGGGGCGGGAGAGATCATTGATCTCCTCAGCGCGGATGCCCCCCCGGGGACCGTGAAGCTCGGCTCTTTCCAGCAGGCCTGGATCGGGGAGCTTAACGGCTTGCTGAAATCCCTGCGCTCAGCCCTTCTCGAGGAGGAGCCCATCTCCCCCGGCAATCTTCCGGACATCCTCAGGAAGCGCTTTGTCTCCCGCGATGGTGACCGTTTCATCGTCTACGCCTACGCCAACGAAGACCTCTGGCAGGAAGAGTCCATGCGCCGCTTCATAAGGGCCATGAGGGAGATTGATCCGGAGGTGACCGGCGCCCCCGTACAGGTCCATGAATCAGCGGGGCGGATGCGGGAGGGCTTTGAAAAAGCGGCGCTCTATTCCTACGGAATCGTGCTGCTCTTTCTCCTTCTTGAATTACGCAGCCTGCGGCTGACCCTGCTGGCGATGGTGCCGCTCACGATCGGCCTTCTCTGGCTTCTTGAGCTTCTCCCCCTCCTCGGACTTGACTTCAACCTCGCCAACTTCTTCGCCCTGCCGATCCTTATCGGCTGCGGCGTCGATGGAGGAGTCCACATCGTTCATCGTTTCCGGGAAACCCGCTCTGCCTCCACCGTCGGCCGGACAACAGCGGCCGCCGTCACCCTCTCCTTCCTCACAACCATCATCGGCTTCGGTGCCATGGCCACCGCGAGCCACCGGGGAGTGGCGAGCCTTGGCCTGATGATGATCGCCGGCCTGGGCTGTGTCCTTGCGGCCACCGTTTTTCTGCTGCCAGCCCTCCTGAAACTGCTCGAGAGAAAGTAGCCGCCGCCAGGCTCTCAGCATTTGCGCCCTTCCCGGGGGCGTGTTTGAATACAATAGACCCAACATCCGGGGGTATGAATCGATGCTGAAAACGAGAATATTTGTCCTGATCTGCCTTTTTTTTCTGCCGGTTTCAGAAAAATGTCGCAGCAATGAGGGCCCTCCCAGGCTTGCAGTAATCCAGCCGGGGCGGCCGGGATCCCCCCGTGCGGCAGAAGGTTTCCTGCTGCGGCTAGCCGACTACCTCGCTACCTCCACAAACCTCCCGAAACCAGTCCTGAGCTACCAGAATGATCCGGCAGAGGCGCTTAAAGAGCTGGATAAACATTTACCCGCGGTAGGAATCGTCAGCCTCGGATTCTACCTGGAATACGCTGATCGCCTTGGGATCAAGCCCTTGCTGGAGGCGTATCCTCTTGAAAAATATGTACTTGTAGCGACAGAGGGGAAAGTTAAAAAAGCTGCTGACCTCGACGGAAAGGTCGTCATGGGAGGGCCCCTGTATGAACCAAAATTTGTCAGCAGGATTCTTTTTCCTCCCAGAACAAAAGCGGCATCAGCACTTGCGGGATGGAATGGAACCGCTTCCTGGATTCCCAAACCAACGACGAAAGTATCCTCTGCGCTCTATCAGCTCGGTAAAAACAGGGTCCAGGCCGTGCTTCTGCGCGGCCAGCAATACGAATCGATGAAAAAACTGGGGCGGCTGAAAAAAGTGGAGAAAGTTATCGAATCGGAATATTATCCCCCTGCTGTCATAGTGGCTTTCAGAGGAGCACTTAAATCGACAGAAGCTGTTAGTGAAGAGCAGCGCCTGTTGATAAACGCTATGGAAAAGATCTCAAAGGTCAAAGAGGCCGGCGCGATCCTGCAGCAGATGGGCTGTAAAGGATTCCGTAAAATCCGGCCCGGTTGGATGGGTGAAATTGAAAAGAAGTACCTTTTTGAAAGAGGAGAGAAGAATGAAAAATAACAGGACTCCATTGCTGGCTCTTGCGACGGCAGCAATCGCCCTGGCGTTGTTGGGAAGCGGTTGCGCGTATAATGAGGCCAAGGCCGTTTCCGGAGTGGAACCAAAACCGGCCCTGAATGTGGCACCTCTGCCGGTCACGATTCTCAAAGAGAGAATTGACGAGATCGACCAGAGCTACGCTGAACCTCGTACGATCTACCGGGTATCGCACTCCCTGGGCACTTCGAAAGATTCGGTTTCGCCCGGCAACAATTACCAGTCCCTCTGGCGTGGAGTCCGGGCCTGTGCCTGGCTGGCAGTGAACCACGAAAATCCCACCGAGAAAAAGAAATACGCGCTCGAGGGCATCTACCTGGGGCGTGAAGCGCGACAGAAGACCTCCGTACAGGCAGAGGCCTACTACTATTCCGCCATCTGCATCGGCGCCCTGCTGGAAACGATAAAAGAACCTCGTTCCAAGCTCCTGCGAGAGATGAAGTACTGCCTCGAGGTTGCACACGAGCTCGACGGCACCCACGACCACGGCGGCCCGGCCAGGGTCCTCGGCACATTGATTGTAGGGGCCTCGGATTATGACTTCGCCGGCTTCTCAGTTGGGAGTCTCGAGGAAGGTATCGCCACCCTTGAGGCAGCCTGCAGCAAGGCTCCCATGTTCGGAGAAAACTGGCTCCGGCTGGCAAAGGCCCTGGCCGATGCGGAGGAATACCAGCGGGCGCTGGCTGCCATCGAGAAGGTCTTCGCCGCTGAGATCCCTCCGGACTACAGTGTCGAACACAAGAACTGGCTCATCCAGGCCCAGACACTGAAGTCGGAAATTGCCATCCAGGTCGACGACAGCGTCCCGGCAACCGCCCTCGAACCCAGGTGACACTCCACCCGGAAAATCCGGTTGAGAACCGGGGCTAGGTTCTGCCGTCCGGCTCTTCGGGAAGTTCGCCTCCTGCCTGGCGAATCTCTCCGTAGATCAGGGCGGCAGCCGCCTGGAACTGTGGGATGTCACAACAGCTCTCAAGCAGGCGGTGATAACGCCCTCGCAGGCTGGCCAGCAATTTGAGATCTCTGCGAACGCCAAGTACCTTCTTAACCAGGAAGGCCAGCAGAGAGCCCACCACCACCAGCCCTACGGTCATCGCATAACGCGTTGCCTGCGGCTGGTCCGAAATCGTGATGGCAATCCCCACCAGGATTCCAAGCAGGATCCCGATGAACACACAGACCCGGGCCTGGAGGCGCAGGGCCTCGGAGATGGAGGCCAGGACCCGGCGCTCAAACACCGCGATGCCGGCCTCGATCCTGACCTTGAGAGCCTCCGGCTGGTCGGTCATGGAAAGGTCGAGCCCCTCCTCTCCCAGTAACCGATCCAGTTCAGGCGCATTGAATACTTCGCGAATGCGGGGATGGTGAAGAAGATGGAGCTCAATAGGGTCAAGATTGAATTCAGTCATCCTCGGTGGAATCCTTTCGGGCAAGGACTGCCGCCTTCACAAACGCCGCAAGACCGGCGGAGGCGAGCACGCTCCTGGAACGAAGAGCGAGAAGCCCGGGAATCGAACAGGGGCGGCGAATAACCAGGGCTGCAAGTCTCATTGCACCCAGCCGGCCATCGGAATCGGGGATGTCATCGAGGCCCCGGGGTAGATCGAATCCCGCCTCGTCAAGGACCGCCCGGGCAGCGATACAGGGAACTCCCCTCTTGAGCGCCTCCTGGAGAATTACATAAGATTCCATATCGACTCCTTCGGCTCCGTAACGCGAGCCCAGTGCACGCTTTTGCTTCGCGGAGCATACCACATCTGCCACCGTAAGCAGGGAGCCCCGGTACATCGTGGCAGGAGAGCTCGAGGCTGCGTCCAGTGCTTCCAGCAACGTCTCATCCGTCTCCAGTTCCCGCGGTTCCTGCCTGCCACGAGAAGCCTCAATCACTCTTTCCGCCAGGATAACATCTCCGCTGCTGGCCGTGCCTGTCAGGCCTCCACCGAAGCCCGTGGCCAGGAGGAGCTCCGGGTTCTCCGTATCGAGGAAAAGCCCGATCTTCTCCCCCGCCCTTCTGCCACCAATCCCGGTCAGGCCGAGGAAAATCTCGGTCCCGGCAAGCGCTCCGCGCAGGTAACAACCCCGCTCCCTCGGCAGGAACTCAATGTCCTCAAGCATCTTTTCAAGACCGGACAACTCCTGGCGCACAGCAGCGGTCACGAGAACTTTCTTCATTCCAGGAACTCAGTCTTGTTGTGCCGGGAAAGGCTCCAGCGTTCCCTGTGACGCGGTCCCGACCCCCACCTCGTCGCGGCTGCGAGAGTTGCGGTACATACTGAGAGCGAAGAGAGGGAAGTAGAGGCTGTACATGTGGTACTTCAGGTAAAAGACCCTCGGGAAACCCGTCCCGGTCCAGTATTTCTCCTGCCAGTCGCCATCTTCACACTGGGTATCGACCAGGAAGCTGATTCCCTTCTCGACCTCCACGGAATCCTGTTCGCCCGCTGCGATCAGTCCCATCACGGCCCAGGCCGTCTGGGAAGGCGTTGTCTCTCCCACCCCCCCCAGGGCGGGGTCTTCATACGATTCGCAGCTTTCGCCCCACCCACCATCGGCATTCTGCCGGGCCTTGAGGTAGGCGGCTGCACGGCGAATAATATCACCATCAGGGCTGACCCCAACGGCACTGAGGCCTTTGAGCGCCTGCCAGGTGCCATAGATGTAGTTCACCCCCCAGCGGCCGTACCAGGAGCCGTTCTCTTCCTGGGAATTCTCCAGATAGGCTACAGCAGAGCGAACGGCATCCTTTGCCTTGGCGGAGTCCAGGCACCCCTGGGTGGTTCCCAGCATCTCCAGCACCCGGCCGGTGATGTCTGCACAGGCAGGGTCCAACATGGCGTTGTGGTCAGCGTAGGGAATCTCGTTGATAATCTTACGCTCAACGTTCGCGTCAAAAGCTGCCCAGCCCCCGTTGGAACATTGGAGACTGAGCACCCAGCTGATTCCGCGGGAAACCGCCTCTTCAAGCCCGGCGATCCCCGGGTCCAGACGGTTCAGCGCCATCACCACGGCCGCGGTATCATCAATGTCCGGATAGAATTCATTCCTGAACTGGAATGGCCACCCGCTGACCTCGGCATTGCGAACACGCTTCTGCCAGTCCCCCGCACGGCGGACCTCCTTCGACAAAAGCCAGCTGCCTGCCGCAGACATTTTTTCACGCTCGACGGAATCACCCGGGCCATCAATTACCCCGGATTCCCCAATGGCGTTGAGAGCCAGGGCCGTATCCCAGACCGGCGAAAGACAGGGCTGCAGGCGGATTTCTCCGTCCTCCTCCATCTCGAGCTCCTCGAGTTTCTCAATGCCCTCGATGACCAGCGGATGGTCACTACCATAGCCGAGACAGCGCAATGCAAGGACACTGTTGATCATCGAGGGGAAAATCGCCCCGAGACCATCAGAATCTTCCATGCGCGTTATGATCCAGTCTTCCGCCTTTTTTACTGCCAGGTTTCGCAGCGGCTTAACCCCGGTCTTTTCGAGCTTTTTGAGAACAAGATCGATCGTCGTGAATACGCTGCGCCAGCTGAAAATAGCCTCGGTATACCGGCGAATGCCTTTAGTACCCTTGCCATTGGAATTAACCCCGGGGCCATCCCCGGCGCCCCCCCCTGCGGAGACTTCCCCGGCGGCTGCGCCGTTTTCAGACCCGGGCAAGCTGCCGCCGCCTTCTTTTGCGTCGTCATCAAAAAGCTCCTGGATTGAGAGCCCGTTGGAGCTGGAGAAGTCCGCCCACTTGGCGTAGAGAATGGAGAGGGGAATGAGAATCGCCCGCGACCAATAGGAGATCTCGTAAATATTGATGTAAAAAAACCGCGGCAACAATACCACCTCCGGAGGAATCGCCGGCACCTGGTCCCACGAGCGGAGATTCAGCATGGCGAGGTATACCTTCGTATAGCTGTTGACCTTATCGGCGCCGCCAAGAACCCGAATCGCCTGGCGCGTCCTTGCCAGGACCGGATCATCTTCTCCATACCCGGCGATCTTCAACGCTACATAGGCTTTGACCGTAGCGCTGATCTCTCCGGGGCCCCCTTCGTAAATATTCCAGCTGCCATCCTCGAGCTGATGGCGCACGACGAACGATGCCAGCCTGGAAATCTTGTCCCGGTACTTTTCCTTGTCGAAGAGGTACAGGAAAAGAATGTAATCTGATTCGAGAGTTGAATCCGCCTCCAGTTCACCACACCAGAACCCCTCTGCCGGGAGGCTGCCGCCGCCCTGGTCCTGCCACTGGTACTGGCTGAAAAGACAATCCCTGGCCCGTCTGATGGAGGAATCAAGCTCGGAAGCCGAAAGCTCATTCAAGGAGATATTAGAGTCGGCAGATCTATCCAAGGTTTTGTGCCCTGCTTGAGTTATAGAAACACAAATTCTTATCCGACCCTGGAGCCGAATATTCGCCATGGAGCAAATTGAGGCGAACAGCCTTTGTACCAGATCCCGACAGTTGGGAGCAAGAGAAGAAAGAAGGGCTCCTCCCCGGCCCGATTTGACTTACACCTCCCGGCCCCCATCGAATACCATGGGATCTTTCCAGGTGCTGGCGTCCTCACTGGAGAGCGGCAGCGGAAAGAGGGAAGCCGGTGAAAAGCCGGCGCGGCCCCCGCCACTGTAAGCGGAGACTGCTATGCCTGCAGCCCACTGGAGGGTTGTACCCCCTCCAGCAGGAGGCGGTAACCACTGGCCCGGCGCGAACTGAAACAGTTCAGTACGCCCAGGGGCCGGGAAGGTTCGGTGAAGCGGGAGATTCGCGAGTCAGGAGACCTGCCTGGAAAACCGCCCTTGTCTTCGGGGATGGAGACAGCAGGGCAAAGTCTCGAAAATCTTTTCGCGACTTGATGCCGTGAACTGGAGCGTGATTTCGGATTACGCCCTTCTACTGGAGAATACCGGACCATGAAATTATTCAGCGCCCTGACCCTGGCAGTCCTGTCACTGCCATTACCCCTGCTTGATGCGCAGGTTTCCTACCAGCTTGGGGACGGCTTCCGCGTCGAGTCCCCCTACAGCTACGATGCGGGAGCGCCATTCGAATTACAGCTCGGCGGCCTGGCTATCTCGATGCGGGGCGAGATCATCATCAACGAAGGCGGTGAGATCCGCATCCATCGGGAGGACGGCCCCCTCGTCCTGGCAACCTTCAGCCCTGGACTCTTCGGCTCCTTCCTGGTGCTGGACCCCGACGGCCGCAGCGTCTGGTTCGGCGAAAGCTCTGAGCACAACATCTACCGTATTGGGCTGGAGGCAGGTGGAGCCGAGCTCATCGACCGCATCGATTTCAACTTCGATATGGCCTTCGCCCCCCCCGGGGCTCCCGGGAAGTTCGCAGGCAAGGGCTTCATTACCGGGCTGGGCGACTCGCCGGAAAATTCCCTCTGGCTGCTCGACAATGATCCCGGGACTCCCAACACTGAAATCATTGCCGGGATCTCCCCGTTTTCCGGCCCGGTCACGTTTGACGAGGTGGGAAACCTCTACCTGGTGACCTCAGGATTGACTGACAGCCGCACAGGTCTGCCCGCGGAAAAGCTAATACGTTTCAGTGCCGGCCGGGTTGCCGAAGCCGTCAGCGGCAACACTCTCCAACCCGCCGATGGAGACGTCCTCCGCACGGAAATGGCGGGTTTATATAACCTGGCCTGGCTTGATGGCCGGCTCTACGGAACAAACCTGGGCTTTCAAAGCGGGGGTGGCTCGATCGATGTGATCGACCCGCAACAGGGCTTCACCCAGGCCTCCTTTGCCCGGCTCGAGCTCGGCCAGGAAACAGGCGGCAGCATGATCTTCCTGTCGGCAAGGGCCGGCCCTGCAGGTTTTGAGCCGGGCTCGGGCCAGGACGGAGGCTCCCTGCTGGCCAGCTACGGCAACTACGTCGACATCTCGGGAATCAGCCTGTTTACTCCCGAGCTCTATTTTCTCCGCGGCGACAGCAATCATGACAACGAGGTCGATATCAGCGATGCGGTCTCGATCATCTCCTACCTCTTTCTTGACGGCGGAGCACTGCAACCCGAGCAGGCCTCCGACATCAACGCCGATGGAACTCTCGACCTCGCCGATGCCATCTACCTGTTGAACTTCCTCTACCGCGGAGGACCCCAGCCACCTGCCCCGTTCCCGCAAACCGGTGCCGTGCCCCGCTGAGCAGAAGACCGGGCGGAATAGGCGGAGAAGGCGAATACAGGCCAGTGGGATTCTGTTATGATCAGGATCCCCCGGACTTCTAACCATCAAAACAAGACAGGGAGATCCCGCAAGTGGACAATTCAAAACCCTTTGAACTCGAAAAAATGCAGGCTGAGCTCAAAGAGGCCGGTCTCGACGGATGGCTCTTCTATGACTTCCGCGGCCTCGACCCCATCGCCCACAGCATCCTCCGTTTCGCCCCCGGCAAGATGGGTACGCGCAGATGGTTCTTTTTCGTTCCGGCCGATGGAGAGCCCTCCAAGCTTGTCCATGCTATCGAGGCCGCCGCCCTCGACCACCTGCCAGGCTCAAAAACGGTCTACGGGACCAGGCAGTCCCTCGATGCTGCGCTACAGGAGATCCTCTCCGGGAGCTCAAAGGTCGCGATGAATTACGCCACTGACAACCCTTACGTCTCCCGGGTCGATGCCGGAACGGTCGAAAAGGTACGAAGCAAGGGCGTTGAGGTGGTCACCAGTGGTGAGCTCATCCAGATCTTTGAATCGGTGCTCAGCCCTGAGCAGCTTGAGAGCCACCGCCGGGCGGGCGCCCATGTTCGCGCCATTGTAGACGAGGTCTTCGCGCTGACAGGCGATACACTTCGAGCCGGCAGATCAATCACCGAGCGTGACATCTGCGACTACGCCAATAAGAGAATTCGCGAAGGGGGCTTCGAGAATGACCATGACCCCATCGTCGGGGTGAACGAACATGCTGCTGATCCCCACTTCGAGGTTCCGGCTGAGAATTCAGCCGAGGTCCATCCCGGGGATCTGCTGCTCTTCGATATCTGGGCAAAAGAAACAGAACCCGGCTCAATATACGCCGACATCACCTGGTGCGCCTTTGTCGGGAGTGAGCCCCCGGCGGAAGTGCTCAAGGTGTTTGAGGTCGTACGCGACTCACGCAAGGCCGCCTGCGAAAGGGCGCACGAAGCCTTCTCCAGTGGTGAAGAGATCCGTGGGTGTGACCTCGACCGCGTCACCCGGGGCGTGATCACAGAGGCCGGATATGGAGAGTATTTTGTCCACCGTACCGGGCACAGCCTCCACGAATGCATCCACGGCAATGGAGCACATCTCGATGACTTCGAAACCTACGACGATCGCAAGCTGATCCCTGGAACTCTCTTCACGGTCGAACCCGGCATCTACATGCCGGAGAAGCGAATCGGTATCCGCAGCGAGGTCGATGTCTACCATACCGGCCAGGGCGCCGAGGTGACCGGCCCTCCACATCAGGAGGAGCTGGTCCGCATCGAGGTCTGAGCCCCTTTCAGGGACTCTTCTTCAGTGGCGCAAGCGCCCCGGCTGTCTTGCGATGCAGGTCGGCCAGGGGAGGGGCCTCTTTGCTCCAATACTCAGCCTGGGCGAGAAGGTCCCGGTGACAGCGAAGTCTGCCTTCGGGTGATACCGGTGGGTCGGCCTCGATGGCGACAAGCAGCGCCCGAATCTCCGCCCGGTCAAGATGGCTCGGCTCCTGGAGACGGGAAGGACCTTCCTGCCGGGGCAAATCGAGAATTCTGCCGAGCTGGTCACGTGGGGCAAAGGAACGCTGGTACCAGCGGTTGGCCGGATGCAGCGGATCGTCATCGTAGACCTGCGGCGCCGGCCACCCCTGCCTCTCAACGGCCTTGTAGCCTTCAGGAATTTCCGGCTGGATCTCACGGCAGCTGCCTGCGCAGAAGATCGCCAGCAGGATGACGACAGCCAGGGCTGGGAGGCGCAGGTATTTCTTTTTCGCTGAAACCATCAGATCCCTGAAAAGACCGACAACGCCCTCCACAGCACAAGCCCCCCAGCGAGCAGGTAGGCCAGGATCGGTAGAATCTTGACCACGGTTTCCAGGCGGGCGAGAGCGGCCTCCCGCAGCTCTTTTCCCGATTCGATGAGGGCGGTATCCAGGGTTCCTGAGACATCTCCGGAAGCGAGCCTGGAGCGCAGGTCAGCTGGAATGCCCTCTATGCACCCGAGCCCCTCCGAGGCGCTGGATCCTCCAGCGATCCGGACCGCCATCTCATCGAGCTGCCGCGAGAGTCCGCGCAGTCCGGAAGCTTTACTTACAAGCGGAAGCCCATCGGAAAAACCGAGCCCGGCCTGCAGGAGGCGGCCAAGCAGCTGCAGGACCCCGGCAAGGGCGTACTGGCGCACCAGCCCGCCGACGAGGGGTAGCGCGAGAACAACCTGCTCAACCAGGCGGCGGCGGTTCGATCCCGGCGGAAAAATCTCGCGGCGGTAATGCAAGGCCAGGAAAAGAAGTAGCAGGGGAACGAAAAAATACGACTGGATCAGGAGATACTCACCGGTACGCCGCTGGAGAACCAGGGGTAGAAACGGAAGGAGAAACGCAAGACAACAGATAAGCAGGGGATAGGCCAGCCGTTGCAAGAGGCGCCGGCGGGCATCGGTGAGAACTTTCTCCTCTGCGATAATCTCGGCGAGGGTCTCATCGAGGCGGCCGGAGCTTTCCCCTGCTTCGATGAGGGCCGCATGGCCGGCTGGAACCCTGGCCTCCAGGGTGCCGAGGGCTTCGGAGAGGGTGCTGCCATCCTCGATTTTTGAATGGAGGGCAGCAGCCAGGATTCCCAGTCGTCCCCTGCCATCTGCCGCCATACCGCCCACTGCATCACGCAGGGGAATACCTGCCCGCAGGCGCGTCTCGATCCCCTTCAGGAGCTCGTTGTAGGCGGAATTCAAGGGACCCGGCTACCGCTTACCGAACCAGTTGAACTCCGGTTGAGTCTCGACATCACAGTCCCCCAGGACCTTGGACTGGCAGGAGAGCCGCACCTTGTCCTCGTTGCCGATCTTGAACCAGCTCACGGCGATGCGAATCTTCTCCAGGAATGTCTTGGGGGCGAGATTCTCCATGCCCTTGGTGACATGGACCCGGCACTCGCCGCACTGGCCGAAACCGCGGCAGTTGAAATAGCGCTTCATGCCCGGGTAGAGCTCGATCTCGTTGGCGATCGCCACATTGCGCAACTTCTCGCCCTCGTCGCATTCGACGGTCTTTTTTTCCCGGGTAAAGGTGACCTTTGGCATATCGATGAATCCACTACAGTTGATTAGTCACTGCCCCCTGTGGAGCACAGATGGATTTTAGGTGATCCCGCCTGAGGATGCAATCAGGCCTCCGGGGCTTCATCCTCCGGTGCACCGGCTTCGGCTTTCCCGGCTTCTTCAGCGGCGTTCTCTTCCTTGCCGCTGGCGGAATACTCCGGCTCAAGTTCTCCGCGTTTCAGCATGCCCGTATATTCTTTGAGGTCACGGCCAACCACGCCGCTCAGGAGAAGTACTCCAAGAATATTCGGCAAGGCCATCCCCAGGATCATCAGATCGCTGAAACTAAGAATATTGGTAGCAGTGACAATCGAGCCCAGGAAGGTAAAGACCAGGAAGAGGACACGGTAAATCATTGAGTAACCATCACCAAACAGCCAGGCCCAGCAACGCTCACCGTAATACGACCAGGAAATCATGGTCGAGAAGGCGAAAAGAAACACCGCTACGGCAAGAATTTCTGGGAACCACTCGACCTGGCTTCTGAAAGCCTCGGAGGTCAGCATGCCGCCCTGCTTGCTGGCGACGATCTCTGCATTTTCCGGAGCAATGTGGGCGCCGGTAATAATGATAACCAGGGCCGTCATGGTGCAGACAATCACGGTGTCGATGAACGGTTCGAGCAGGGCGACAACCCCTTCCTCTACCGGATGTTTTACCTTTGCCGCAGAGTGCGCGATGGCTGCCGACCCGACGCCCGCTTCGTTCGAGAAAACAGCCCGCTGTATACCGATGACCAGCACGCCAATGATTCCACCCTTGACTGGCTCATTAGTACCATCCGGGCCCGGATCAAAAGCCCCGGAGAAGATCTGGGATATCGCCTCCGGGATTGCCCCGAAGTTCATAAAGAGAATTGCCAGGCAGGCTAGAACATAGATTCCACACATCAGTGGAACGATCTTCTCCGCGACCCTGGCAATGCTCCTGATGCCGCCAATAATCACCACGCCACCGAGCAGCGTCATAATCATCCCGTAGACCCAGGGATAATCAACGAACTTGGGCACCACCGTCTTGATGACACCCAGCGACTGCACCACCTGGAAAGCGTTACCGCCCCCAAACGATGCCCCGATACAGAGAATACAGAAGAGAATCGCCAGAACCCCGCCAAGGGATTTGAACCCGATCTCCTTGAGGCCATCGGAGAGATAGTACATTGCTCCGCCCATGATCTTTCCGTCCGGGCGAACCTGGCGGTATTTCTGGCCGAGTGTACACTCGGTAAACTTGGCGGTCATACCGAGCAGCCCGATGACTATCATCCAGAAAGTCGCTCCGGGCCCGCCAATGCTAATCGCAATAGCGACACCGGCAATATTTCCAAGACCGACCGTTGCCGAAAGCGCCGTGCTCAATGCCTGGAAGTGGGTAACCTCCCCCACCGAGTCAGGCTCATCGTATTTACCTCGTACAAGATCGATGGCATGGCGGAAGAGGCGGAAGTTGACGAACTTCATTCGCAGGGTGAAAAAGACTGCGCCAAATAAAAGCCAGGCCACAATCAGCGGGACCTCGGCGAAGCGCTCCAACCCCTTAACCCCGGCGAAGGGCTTCCAGAACAGAACACTTTCAAGAGGTCTTACTCCATAGCGACCGAAGAAATAGTCCAGCCATGGCTCAAAACCGGAAGTGGCGTCCCATTCCCCTGATTTGCCGGCGACCAGGATCTCCCAGTTACCTGAAAGAGTTCCTTTTTCATCCAACTCACCCTTCAGCTCGACAATGTCATCGGGTGCCCCCTCAACAAGGGGATAATCGAAGTGAACCTGTAAAGACCCGCCCTGGAGTAAAACATCGGTGACCTTAAACTCGCCCTCATCCGGATCTCGAATGCTGGCCTTGTCTGTGCCCTCGAGCGTGAGAATGTAGAGCCTCTTCTTCGGCTCTGACGGTTTCTCTTCCGCCGGCTTCTCTTCCGCTGGCTTCTCCTTAACTGGAAGAGCCATTTTCACATACCAGGTACCTGCAAGGCCGGAAGATCCTGTATCAGCCCCGGAATCCCCCGCAGAATCCTGGGCGAAGAGAGGAACGCCGGTCAAAAAGACAGCAAGGATCAGCCAGAAGAGATTTCTTTCAGACCACACGGTAGCTTTCATATGGGCTTGCCCTCTCAAAATGCGACAGCAAAGACGGACGCGTACAGCCGGATCAGTTGAACCGGAGAATACCAGAAAGTCACTGCAGAATCACGCCGAAGGAGCACCTCAGGAGCCGCCGCCTCCGCCACCACC
>JAYGDV010000064.1:0-2355 GCA_046582735.1 Planctomycetota bacterium | reverse complement strand
CCGGGGGCCAGGAGGCCCTTGTAAGTCGCTCTCCGCCGGCTCTCCGCCGGCTCTCCGCCGGCTCTCTATTTGCTTTCCAGCCAGTTCCTGCCCCAGGCCACGTCGACCTTGACCGGGACATCCAGCTCGATGGCGCCGGCCATCTCCTCCCGCACGATCTCGCTGTAGTCCTCGACCCTGTCTTCGGGAGCATCGAGTACGAGCTCATCATGAACCTGGATCAGGAGCTGCATATCGAGCTCTTCCCGGCCGATTCTCTCGTGGAGATTGACCATCGCCTGCTTGATCATGTCCGCGGCACTGCCCTGGACCACCGTGTTGATCGCCAGCCGTTCGCCAAGCGCCCTCAGGTTCCTGTTGTTGGAATGGATTTCGGAGATCGGGCGGCGTCGCCCCAGCATGGTCGTTACGTAGCCGTTTTTCTCGGCCTCGCTGACGCAGGCCTCCATGAATTGCGGTATTCCCGGGTAGCGCGCCTTGTATTCGTCGATGAATTTCGCCGCCTCGGCGCGCGAGATGCCGAGTCCGCGGGCAAGTCCGAAGGCGCCCTGGCCGTAGATGATGCCGAAGTTGACGGCCTTGGCCCGGCTTCTCTGTTCCCGGGTGACCTGGTCCTGTTCGATCCCCTCGATCTGGGAAGCGACAAAGGTGTGGATGTCCTGGTCAGTCATGAAGGCCTCTCTCAGCCCCTTGTCTTCAGAGAGGTGGGCAAGGACCCGGAGCTCGATCTGCGAGTAGTCTGCCGTGATGAGGGCCCGCCCGGGTCCGCCCGGAACGAAGGCAGCGCGGATCTGCCGGCCCTGCTCCGTCCTGACGGGAATATTCTGGAGGTTGGGGTCCGAGGAGCTGAGACGGCCCGTGGCGGCAACGGCCTGGTGGAAGGAGGCGTGCACCCGCCCGGTCTTCTCTGAGATCAGCTCCGGCAGCGGAGCGACATAGGTGCCCAGCAGCTTGTTCACCGCCCTGTACTTGAGGATCAGCCCGGGAAGCGGGTGGGCAGTTTCGGCGGCGAGAGTCTCCAGCACCGAGGCATCGGTGCTGCGCCCGGTCTTGGTCTTTTTTACGACCCGCAGGTTCATCTCGTCGAAGAGGATCTCAGAGAGCTGTTTGGGAGAGTCGATGTTGAACTCCCTGCCGGCATCACGATGAATCTGGGTCTTCAGCTCTTCGACCTTCGCGGTCAGGCTGACCCGGGTTTGTTCGAGCCTGTCGAGATCGAGGGTCACCCCTTCGTGTTCCATATCGGCCAGTACGCTCACCAGCGGCATCTCGAGCTCGTCAAAGAGCTTCCTGAGACCCTCAGTCCCGAGCTTCGGTGCCAGCAACTCATAGAGTCGCCAGGTGATGTCGGCATCCTCTCCCGCGTACTCCGCGACCTTGTCGAGCTCGACCTCCAGCATGGTGACCTGTTTCTTGCCCTTGCCGATCAGGTCGCTGATGGGGATGGTCTGCAGGTTGAGGAGCTCACGGGCGAGGGCATCCATCCCCTGGCTGCGGCGCTCGGGTGCCAGCAGGTAGGCTGCGATCATGGTGTCGAAGGCGATTCCCTGCAGCTCGATACCCGCCTGGCGCAGCACGATGAGGTCGTACTTGATGTTCTGGCCGCATTTGCCGATCGCAGGGTCCTCGAGGATCGGCCTGAGGGCCTCCAGCGTGGTATCCGGATCGAGAGTGTCTCCCTTGTTCGAGCGCAGGGCGAGGTACCAGCCCTTGCCCTGCTCCCAGGAGAAGGAAAGCCCCACCAGCTCACAGTCGACGGCATGTACCGAGGTCGTCTCGGTGTCGATTGCGAAGAAATCGGTCTTTTTCAGCTCTGCGAGGAACTCTTCGAACTCTTTCCCGGTGGCTACCAGGCGGTAATCTCCCGAGGCGGACTTGCGCACGGGCTCCTCCTCAGCCGGGCCGGGCTCCGCCCCGGGACCGTCAAGCCTCGAGAGCAGCCTCCGGAAGCCCAGCTCTTCGAAGATCGGTTTCAGCTCAGGCAGAGTTACCCGGCCTGTCTCGCAGGCGTCGAGGTTGAATTCAAAATCGACCTCGCGGTTGAGAGTCACCAGCCGGCGGGTGAGATCGAAGAGGTCTCCCTGGTTGGCGACGTTTTCGCTCATCTTCGGAGTCAGCTCATCGACATGCTCGCGAACCCCCTCCACCGAGCCGTATTTCCGGATCAGGTCGACAGCCTTCTTGGGGCCGATGCCGGGAACCCCGGGAATATTGTCAGTTGAATCACCGGTCAGGGTCTGGATCTCGACAGCCTGCTCAGGGGTGTAGCCCTTGTCCTCGAGAAGGTTCTCCGGATCGGTGATGAAGTCCTTCTGGGGATCCCACATCTTGACCTTCCCGGTCAGCAGCTGGTGG
>JAYGDV010000551.1:0-9683 GCA_046582735.1 Planctomycetota bacterium | reverse complement strand
ATCTGCGCCAGCCTGCTCAGCTGCCTGCGAGTCGATTTTTTCGCCGGTTTCCTCCTCGATCACCTGGTCGAGATCAGCGAGGATTTTTCTCAGCCTGCGAATCTCCTTGAGGAGCTTTCTCGGGTCGAGCTCTTTATCGAGGAGAAGGTCGAGTACGGCCTGGAGGTCAGACTCGACCTTCTTCTGTACCTGGACCGCCCGGTCGAGCTTGCCGGACTTGATCAGCGCCAGGATCCGCTGCATGCTCTCGCGGATCTGGATCTCCCGGGAAAAAGAAAAAGCCTCGCGCAGTTTTGCCACGTTGTCGGGATCTCTCTCGTTAGCCCGGGCTGAGAGTTTCTGCATGAGAGCCTCTAGTCTCTGCAGGCTTCTCAGTGCTTCTTCCTGTTTGATCTTGCCGAGCTCATTCTTGTTTGCCTCAGCGCCCTCTTTGCGGAGTTTTTCTTTTTCGCCAGGTCCGGTCTCCTGGGAGGGCGTTGAGACCGTCGGCAAGGTGAGCATGGCAACCAGGATGCAGGCGGACAGGGCCCTGTACCTGTGTCCCGCTCTGCTTGTTGTGCGCTGGAGGCTCATTTCCTGTTTCCGCCCTTGTCCTCTTCGAGGAGATCGTCTTCAAAAATATCATCAATCAGGGTCCTGTAGGCATCCCTGATCGCGCCGGCCGATTCCGTCTGCGTTCTGATGATAGCCCGAAGGTGTTTTGCTATCTCAGTAAACCCCTCGAGTCGCTGCATCTGGATCAGAATATTTTCCATTTCCTGGATCTTGGCATCAACGGAGCGGCCGAGCTCAAGGCCGGCTGCGACACGGCTCTTTTCATTCGGAAGATCCCCTATAGATCTCAGCCTGGCCTCGATTCCGGGGAGTGTCAGGGTTCCGAGGGCCCTCAGTGGATCGATGATCAATTCAGCCAGGCGCTCGAGGTCATCGACCTCTCCAATCCTGTTGTTTTTCATCTCCTCCAGGATGTGTTCAATCGCAGCCGCAATGGCCTGGAGCTGGCGTCCGTGCTGGCGTTCGGTGGCGCCGATGTTCCGCATCTTTTCGAGGTCCTCATTGCTGATCTTACCCGGTTTGCTCCAGGCTTGATCAACCAGCATGTAGATCTTGTCACGGACGGCGCGTTCTTCTTTTGTCAGGCGCTCAAGCACACGGCGTTGCTCCAGCTCCCTTCGGAGGAATTCTTCACCCAGCTTTTCGGGTGTGACGACAAGGAAGCTCATGATCCCGGAATAGCCCTTCTTGCTCCCGGAGATCCTGTCGTTGTCACCGGCGCCGACCTGCAGGTTCAGGCGCTTTTCCGGCTTGATCCCCAGCGAGGTGATCTCCCAGGCCTGTTCGACCTTGAGCTCCTCCCTGCTGGGCAGCCTCCCTTCCGGAAGGGGCAGCGGGATCTCGACCGGGTCTTCAGTTCCCTCGGGGTCTTCAAGTGTCCAGCGCAGCCAGGCCGAATCGATTGCGTAATCATCACGAGCATTCACGATGAGAGGTATGCGGGCCTGCGCTGTGACCATCTGGCCGATGTTTTTCGTGTGGGCCTGGACCAGCGGCGCGCGGTCCTCGACCATGTGCACGGAAAACTGGAAGGGCCCCTCAGGTGGTACATTCTCTTTATCTTGGAGCCGGATCAGGCAGGTTCCTCCGGAACCGGGTTTCCAGGAACCGGTGAAGAGCCGTGGATCTTCCGGGCTGGGCTGGAGGGGTATTTTTCTCCCCTCGGTTTCCAGTACAGCACCTTCGAGGGCCTTGTTGCTGCGTCCTTCGATGCTCAACCGGGAGCCGGTCGGTACCGCGAGCTCCCCGATATCTCCCTCGATTCGTTCTGTTCCCAGCCCGGTGTATTCCGGTGGTGTGCGCTCAATGGTGAGTCCCTCCACCACGGGGCGTTCCTGGACCTTGACCCTGTATTCCCGGGAGTGGTAGTTGCTGAAGAACCCCCTGCCTTCCTCAACGAGCCGAAAAGAAAATTCCTCGGGGGCGGATGGGTGCTCGAACTCAAAGCGGTCGGGGTTTTCTTTGCCGCCACCATCCATGTAATGCCGGCTCCCTCCCGGGTCGTATTCAAAACGGATGGAGACCCGGGCAGGGTTTTCTTTTCCGGTAACTGTTTTCGCCACAATCCTGAGCGTGTCTCCCTGCGGGATGTACAGCACCCCATTTTCAACATCGAGCACTTCCAATTCGCTCTGGTATTGGTAGTTCTTCTCTGAAAGCAGCAGCTGGCGCTGCAGCCAGATACCGAATGAATCACCGGTGTAGCTGGCTACCACGCCGAGGAGGCAGGCAGCGCAGAGGGCCAGGACGACCGATTCAGAAACCTTTTTCGAATCGACCACCTCGGCGAGCTCGAGTTTCTCCAGGTCCCTGGCGGCCTGCCTGGTCACCTCCTTTTTGAGCAGGGTAGTAAGGCCGGGGTCCTTTTTCGTGGAGCCGGCGGGTTCCCCCAGAAAGCTCACTGCGCTCCTCAGGCTGTCGGCGAGGGCAGGGAAACGGGATTCTACGAGATCCGCAAGCAGTGAATCGGTAAGCGCCAGCAGGGCCGGCCTCGCCAGTGTCTTCCAGCCCACCCAGCAAAGAGCTGCGAGATAGAAAACGAGGGCTATGGAACGCCCTGTTACAGACAGCCGGAAGGCCCGGTCGATTCCGAACGACAGGCAGGCCAGCAGGGCCAGTGACACCACAAGGATCGAGAGTCCTCGTGTCCAGATAGAAGCCCGTAAAACCCCCCTGAGGGACTGGAGCCGATCACGGATTCGACCTCCCGGGTTTCGTTTTTTCCTGGTCTGCTTTTCAGGGCTCAAGGTGTCTTCCTGTTCCTGTATCACAACAGCTGGGCCAGCTTCCTGAAAACCCATTCAAGGGTCAGGAGGGCTGCGAGAATGGAGAGACTGAGCCAGTTATCCCAGAGGGTAATGGGCTCATCTTTTGACTGGATGATTTCCGGTTTCTGGTCGATCTGGCCGGGAATGGTTCCTGTTGCCCAGATCGGGTTGTAGGAGCCGCCGGTAATCGAAGCAAGTTGTCCCAGGCTCTGTTCGTCCAGCTCGGGCTGGCGAAATTCAATTTCAGGTGGTTCAACCTGCAGGCTGGCGGTGGTTCCATTGGCAAGGCGAAGCTTGTAGGTTCCCAGGTGGCGGGGGATGAAAATTCCCCGGTACCAGCCGGGGGCTGAGGAATCTTTCTCGAGGCGCAATTCCTGGGTTTCGCCCTCGGGGCCTTCTACCGACAGGGCCTGGACCTCGTCCTCCAGGGGCTGAAAGCTTTCATCCTGCAGCAGTGCTGAGATGCGAACGGTATCGCCGAAGTCATACGCTTTGCGGTCTGACTGCAGAACGCTGCGCCGTCCCCCGGCGAGCCTTGCCTCCGTCAGGTGGCGTATGGTCTGCATCCAGAACTGGTCGTAGATCTCATCGGTGCTGACTCGCCAGCGCCAGGTCTCGTCACTGCCGAGAAAGATCGTGCGCCCACCGGCGAAGTACTGCCAGGCCAGCAGAGGCTGGTCCTTGCCGGCTACCCTCCTGGAGGGGTCAGAATGCCTGAAGAGAACAGTTGCCCCGGGCTTGGCCTTGCGGACCCTGAAGGACCAGTAAATTCCCGGAAGCTCTTCCCAGCGTTGGTTGTTTCGAAGCGGGTTTGATGCCAGCCGTGTCGAGTCGTGGGTCGATGCGGCCCGGGTCGGGCGCAGGGGCCATTCCCTGGTGGAGAAGCCGGTTGTCCCTGGAATCTCACCGGCCCCGGTCAGGTCAGCAAAGACGGGAATCATCTCGTGTACAGGTTTCATTGGAGTTGAGCGAAAGAACGCGGAAGAGTATTTTTCTCCGGCTACATAGACAAGGCCGCCGTTCTGCTCTGCAACGAAACGCCGCAGAAGCCCGGTGAGAGTTGTGGGGAAATCCCGGGGATCGGGATCGAGGAGGATCGCGACATCGTATTCAAACATCTCCTTCGCTGTGCCGGGCAGCTTCTCGAGGCTGATGTTTCCTCCCTGGGGGAAGTCGGGGTCTGCGCTCATCAGCCAGGCTGAGACCGAAACGCGCCGGTCACGGCGAAGCAGGTTGAGGAGGAACCGGTATTCGTAGCTGGGCGCTCCGGAAATGAGCAGCACCCTGGAGGCTTCTTCGACCACCTCTGTCGTGGTGCTGGACTCGTTGTCGTCTGTAAAGGTCTCCTCCGGGCGGACTGCAACGCGAGCACTCAGGCGGTGGCGGCCTTTTTCCTTGAGATCGACGGCAAAGCGGGCGGTGGTTGAGTCTTTTCCCGCTTCGAAGCGAAGGGTGGCGCTCTTGAGGAGCTGTTCGGGGCCCGGGGTGGTGCCGTTCTGCAGCAGGGAGCCGAAGAGCTGGACCTCGATGGACTCCTCCTCGTACTTGCTCTGGCTTACCTGGACATCGACAGTCATCGGATCACCGGCAAAGACGCGTTCGCTGGCGAGGATCGAATCGATCCGGATATTGCGGGCAGGGGTGGGGTCACCTACCCCGACGGTATGAACGGGGATCTTCTGTTTACGAAGAAAAGCCGCCACCGAAGGGACATCTTCTCCCGCGGTCAACCTCCCATCGCTCAAGACGACAATAGCTGCTATTTTCGAGCCGGCCTGCTGCTCGACGGCCTTGCGCAATGCGCCGGCGAGATTGGTGGCGGTTCCGTTGGGTTTGAGGGTGATGCTGGTGGGGGGGGCTGCCGTTTCCTCTCCGGGTGATGCAGGGGGAGGAGTCGCTGCTGCAGGCGGTCGTCGCAGGCTGTTGGAGAAGGTGTAGATCTCGAGCCGGTTTTTTTCCCGCAACAGTTCCAGGAGCTTCTTATCCGGATCCTGGATCAGGTGGTTGACCAGGCCGGCTCGCGAGGTGTCGGTGACCTTTGAGACTTCAAGGCCCAGGCCTGCTGCCAGCAGGCGGAGTTTTTCGGGCGCGCCCCGATAGCCGTCTTTCAAGGTCAGGCTGAGAGAGTCATCCAGGAGGAGAATGGTGACCTTGCGAACCTCGCGTTTGCGGTTCACCTCGATGACGGGGTAGAAGGCAATCAATGCGACGAACAACACCAGCAACGCCCGGATCGAGGCCAGCGAGTATTTCTTCCAGCGCGCCAGGGCGCCTTCACGGGAGTAGGTGAAATAGATGATGGCCAGGCCGACTGCAATGAGAAGCAGGGCCAGCAGCCCGAAATCTCCCTCGGGGAATCTTGCGAGGCGCAGGCTGGCCTCCCCATCTTTGATGGACTCAAACCGATCCCCGCAGAGCCATCGAAGAAGCCATTCTGGAAGAGGCAGGTTGTTCATCAGCCGGCCCTCCCTTCGCTGGTCGTTCCCTTGATGTTTTCACTGTGGCGGGCGAAGCGGCAGGCAAGGAATCCTTCGAGGAAGAGGAACAGGATGAAGGCCAGCAGCAGGAGGTCGGAGATTTCGAAATGCCCCCTCCCGGCTCCAGCGAATTCGCGAATCACCTCCAGCCCTATACCGGGGTAGAGAGACTCGAGCTGCCTGGGGCTGACTCTTGAAAAATCCGATTCTTCCGGGTCACTTCGAATAGCCATGGCCCGCCATTCGCGTTCGCCGCTGCCAAGGCGTTCGAGCCCGATTCGAAACAAGCCTGTCTTCAGTGTGAAGCGCTTATCGAGCAGGAAGCGGAACTCTTCCCTCTGGTCTTCGGCGCTTAAAGTGGGGGACGCAGTGAGGGAACCCTCGCTCCTTTCATCGACGGCCAGGTAGGCCGCTTCTGTTCGGAATTCGCTCACATCGATGGGGAAATCGATCGCCTGTCCAGCCTGGAATTCAGGCTGTCTTCCCTTCTCCCGGCCGATACTGTCGATGATCTGCCGAAGCAGGATCGGGTAGGTCGCATTGCGAGGCCAGTCATGCCACTCGTCGTCGGCGCTGGTCGCCACCAGCAGTACCTTTCCATCACCGAAGGGTTTTTCAACAATAGCGGGACTGGAATCGGGGTCTGAAAAACCGGCTATTACCCTGGCCCCGGGTTCCGGGGTCATCTGCCAGAAATTCCGGAACATCACCTGCTCTAGGTAGGGCTCTGCCTCTCCCTTGAGGAGACGGAAATAGGGGCTGTTGAAATCAGGTTTTAACTTCCAGCCCTCGCCCTGCGTGGTGATTACCTTCCCCAACTCAGCGGGCAGCATTCCGTTCCACGGCTGGGCTTTGCCCTCGGTGTTCAGGCCCAATTGACGTGAATAGACCGCAGCGTCTGTCTGGTCGCCGGTAAAGATGATGAGGGCGCCGCCACCCCTGACAAACCGGGACAGGTTAAGCAGGAATTCTTCAGGCAGCCTGCTGTAGGTGTTGGCAAGAAAAACGGCGTTGTATTGGCCGAGGGATTTCTCCGGGAGGCTGTTCTCGGTGACGACAACCGGCCGAATTCCAAAGGAAGATTCAGCCCCGGGAGAGAGCGCGTTGGCGATAAAATCGGTTTCCCCCTCCCAGGGTTCCGGGGATGGTTCTCCGTTAACGAGGAGCACCTCGGTGGATTCAACCACATCGATGACGAAGCTGTAGCGGTTGTCATCAGGCAGAGGGTCTTTCACTCCCATCAGCTGTGCCTCGGCCCAGTATTTTCCTGGCGAGCGGAAGGTCAAGGTAATGATGGCGATACCACTGGATTTACCTTCGATGACGGTAACAGGCTGGGCTATGGCTGTTGAGGCCGTTGTTCTTTTCCCACTGAGGGGGCCGAAGGTGAGCTGGGTCCGCAGGTTCCTGGCGGGTTCATCGGAGAAGTTCTCGATCTCCAGCTGGATCTCGGTGGGGATCCCGGTGGCGGGACGCCCTCCCGTGACGTTGATCCCGGTGATCGCAAGATTGGACGTGTCAGGGGAGCCGACATCGTAGATCGTTATTTTCGGAGGATTTTCGCTGGAGCTGACGAGCCTCTCGAGGGCTCTCTTGAGGGATTCGTCAGTCCCGCCGGATCCATCCGTCCAGTCTGTTGATCGAAGATCTGTAATGATCGAGAGGGAACGAGGCCGGGCGACACTGCTGTCGGAGGCAAGTCCCATATCTGCCAGGTTATCGATCGTGGCGCTGAGGTTCATCCGGGTGCTGGTAGGCTGCAGCATTTCGACGCTTTTGATGAGTCTCTGGGAGCTCTCGGTGTCTGAGAAATTACCCCGGATCGGTGCCTGGGGGCGGGATGACCGCAGGACCAGGGCATTGTCAGGGCTGCCGATGCCGCCGAGACGTTCGAGTTCCTCGACCAGGGCTCCACGGCCTTTAGCAAAGGTCGTTCCGCCGGCTTGCTGGCGGCTCATCGACATCGAGTCGTCGAGGATGAAGATCTTTTCTTCGTTCTTCAGGGCTCCGGCCAACCAGGAATACTCGGTATCTGAGAGCATGGGTCGGGCGAGAAAGAGCCCGAGCAGCACCATCATCGCGGTTCGAAGGAGGAGGAGCAGCAGGTGTTCCAGCCGCAGCTTACGGCGGGTTTTCTTGAGCGCGGCCAGCAGGAATTCCATGGCTGCCCAGTCCATGCGCAGCAGCTTGCGGCGATTGAGCAGGTGGATGATGATGGGGATCGAGGCGAGGGCGAGAGCCGCCCAGGCAAGTCCGGTTGTGACGAAGCCACTCATGCATTCGCCTCCCATCGTGGAGTAATACGGTGAGGATAGAGGAGCGCTTTCACCGCCTGATCCTCCGCACTCTTGCCCTGGCAGCGATCAATGAGATGACCGCCGCATCCAGTGGGTCGCTGGTGAGAGTCCGCTGGTAATCGACCCCCGCGGTTGAGACAACGCGTTCGATCTCTTCCAGGTATTCTCCGAAGATGGAGATGTAGGCTTCCCGCAACTGGCGGGGATCTGCGCTGACCTCCGGGTAGTCTTCGAGCCCATCGAAAAGGGTATTTCCTTCAAAGGGGAAGGAGAGCTCCGTTTCATCGAGAACATGGAAGACGATGGTGTCGTGCCCCCTGATGCCGAAGGCCTGCAGGGCTGTGGCGAGATCCTCGCGCGGCGCGAAGAGATCCGAGATAACGATGACCATCCCCCGTCGGGGCAGCTCTTCAGCGAGTTCACTGAAGACCTCGTCGAGCCCGGTTTTTTCGGCAGGCTCGGTTTCTTCCATGATCTCGCCGATCAGGTTGAGAACGTTTTTTCCAGTCGAGGGGGGGATCCGCTGACGGATCTTCGAATCAAAAAGAACCAGGCCGACCGAGTCGAGCTGGCGGTTGAGCAGGTAAGCCAGGGAGGCCGCCAGGGTGCCGCCGTAGTCGTACTTGCTCATGCGGCCACCGTGGCTGAAGCGCATGCTCTCTGAGCAGTCCAGGAGGATGTGGGCCCGCAGGTTGGTTTCCTCCTCGAATTTCTTGATGACGAACCGCCCGAGACGGCCGTAGACCTTCCAGTCGATGTGCCGGAGGTCGTCACCGGCCACGTAGGCGCGATGATCTGCGAACTCGACCGCTGTTCCGTGATAGGGACTCCGGTGGAGGCCAGTGATGATACCCTCGACGACCATCCTTGCCCTCAGCTCGAGACGCCCTATCCGGGCCAGGACCTCAGGATCGTAAAACCTTTCGAACTTCGCCATCGCCCAGGGCCTCGCTATTTTCGGCAGGAGTGGTCTCGATCAGCTCATCGATGATCTTATCGACGGTATAGCCTCTTGCTTCCGCATGGAAGTTAGTCAGTATTCGATGCCTCAGTACAGGGTGCGCGACCGCATCGATGTCCTCGACCGCAACGTGGAATCGCCCCGAGAGCAGAGCCTTCGCCTTGCCGGCGGAGACCAGGCACTGGCAGGCTCGCGGGCCTGCTCCCCAGGAGACGTACTCCTTGATGAAGTCCGGCGCAGCCTCGCTGGAATCTTCATCGACGCGTGTTTTTCGGACCAGGCTCATGGCGTATTGGACCACTGGCTCAGCAACAGGAACCCGGCGCACGATCTCCTGTACATCAGAGATGGCCTTCTTGCTGAAAACAGGGCTGGCGAAGGCCTCCTCTTCCTCCGTAGTCTGGCGGATGATGTCGTACTCTTCGTTGCGGCTGGGGTATTTGATGAAAATTTTGAAGAGAAAGCGGTCCTGTTGGGCCTCCGGAAGTGGGTAGGTTCCCTCCTGCTCAATCGGGTTCTGGGTGGCCAGCACGAAGAACGGTTTGGGCAGGGGGTTGCTCTTGCCACCGACAGTGACCTGGCCTTCCTGCATGGCTTCAAGCAGCGCAGCCTGGGTCTTAGGCGGCGTCCGGTTGATCTCATCGGCGAGGATCACGTTGGCGAAGATGGGGCCCTTGAGGAAGCGGAACTCTCTCTCTCGCCCGCTGCCGGACTCGTGGATGACTTCCGTTCCGGTGATGTCGGTCGGCATCAGGTCGGGGGTGAACTGGATCCGGCTGAAGTCCAGCCGCAGGCAGTCAGCCAGGGTCCTGATCAGCAATGTTTTCGCAAGCCCGGGCACTCCCTCGATAATGCAGTGCCCCCGGGCGAAGATTGCGATGAGCAGCTGCTCGACAACCTCGTCCTGGCCGACGATGACCTTGCCGATTTCCTTGCGGAGTTTCTCAAAGCTCGCCTGCATGCGCTTGACTGTGCCCAGGTCTGATTTCTTTGCCATCGCCTGTATCTGTCCTTTCTGAATTGGAGTTCTGCCCGCAGCCCCGGTTCTTCGGTTCCGCTGCGTCGGCGGGTCTCCTGGATGACTGGATAGTTATTTTGCCGGGAGACTCAGCGTTGATAGGCCGGA
>JAYGDV010000532.1:0-2425 GCA_046582735.1 Planctomycetota bacterium | reverse complement strand
ATCCGGGGATTGGCTACGATGAGATCCTGCTTTCGGGAAACGGGAAAAAGTCCAGAGATTGAGACAGGTAATGAAATCCATGAAGACACGTAAGCGAAAACAGAAGAGAGCTTTTCTATCCACCGCGATCATTCTCTGCCTGTTTTTACAGGCGGGCATTCAAGTCGGTAGCCTTGCAGATGACAAAGAGAAGAAGGAAAAAAAGCTGCCTTACGATCCGACCAGTGCCTACGAGATCAGGAAGATCGAGGGCTGGAAAGTATACGTTCTCAAAAGGCTGGAGAAGGAAAAGCCCGAGATCCTTCGCAGGGCGCTGCGCCTGGTGGAAATCCAGCTCTACCAGATCACCCTCGTCATTCCAGATGGTCCGCTCAAAAAACTTCGAGAGGTGCCGATCTGGGTCTGCGACCGCAAGGACGGCCCCATCCACTACCATCCGAATCGTGGCTGGCTGGTCGGCAATGGCTACAACCCGGACAAGGCGAAGGCTGTCGATATCAGCCGCGTTGCCAACATCGTCAAATCTTACAGGACGCAGCGCTGGGTCCTGCTGCACGAGCTGGCGCATGCCTACCACAACAGGGAGCTTGGCTTTAACCACCCGAAGATCCTCGAAGCCTACCGCAATGCGAAGAAATCGAAGAAGTACGAATCGGTTCTACTGCACAACGGTCGCAAGGTGCGGCACTACGCGCTTACCAATGAGAAGGAGTACTTCGCTGAGTGCACCGAGGCTTTTTTCGGGACCAACGACTTCTATCCCTTCGTCCGTTCAGAGCTCAAGGAACACGACCCCGGAGTGTACAAGGTACTCGAGGAGGTCTGGGGCCGCCGCAAATGAACTGACCTTCCTCAGGCGATGAGGTCGTGGACGACCTCTCCGTGGACATCCGTCAGGCGGAAATCCCGGCCTGCGTGACGGTAGGTCAGCTTCTCGTGGTCGAAACCGAGAAGGTGGAGGATGGTGGCCTGCAGGTCGTGGACGTGGACCCGGTCTTCCACTGCCCGGAAGCCGAAGTCATCGGTTGCTCCATGGACGTATCCACCCTTAACCCCTCCGCCTGCCAGCCACGTGGTATAGCCCCAGTGGTTGTGGTCACGTCCGTTGACCTTGCCGGCATTGGATCCTTTCTTTGGCAACTCCACGGTCGGTGTTCGCCCGAATTCGCCGCCCCAGATAACCAGGGTCTCATCGAGTAACCCCCTGCTCTTCAAATCCTTCAACAGGGCCCCGATAGCCTGGTCGCATTGCCCGGCCAGTCTTTTGTGGTTAACCTCGATGTCATCGTGATTATCCCAGGGTTGCCCGGCTCCGTGCCAGACCTGCACATAGCGCACTCCGCGCTCGATCAACCGCCGGGCGATGAGAATCTGGCGGGCCTGGGTTCCCTTTCCGTACAGATCGCGGATGGATTTCGGCTCCCGGGAAACGTCAAATGCATCGGAAGCATCGATCTGCATTCGGTAGGCGAGTTCAAAGGACTGGATTCGTGATTCCAATGGAGCTTCCCGGCCGCGTTGTTCGAGGTGCTTGAGGTTGAGCTGCTTGAGTAGATCGAGTTGTTCGCGTTGCCTGGGAAGCGGCAGGCCTGGATTGCGGATGTGTTCGATCAGTTTCTCGATCTTGCTGTGCTTGGTATCGATGTGGGTACCTTGGAAGATCCCTGGCAGGAAGCCCGACTGCCAGTTCTGGCTTTCCTGGATCGGGTAGCCGCCGGGGCACATGGCGATGAAACCAGGCAGGTTGAGATTCTCAGTGCCGAGGCCGTAGGTTATCCAGGAACCCATGCTCGGCCTGACCTGGCGCGCATCACCACAGTTCAGCAGCAGCAGGGAAGGCTCGTGGTTGGGAACATCCGCGTACATTGACCGGATGACGGCAATATCATCGATGGACTCGGCTACATTGGAGAAGAGCTCGCTGACCTCGATCCCGCTCTGCCCCCAGCGGCGGAACTTGAAAGGGGACCGGAAAGCAGTGTCTGTTTTTCGCTCCGTGCGAAGATTCTCGATAGGAAGTTTTTTCCCATGCAGCTTATCGAGCATCGGCTTGGGGTCGAAGGTGTCGACGTGGGATGGTCCGCCGTTCATGAAGAGGTGGATAACCCGTTTAGCCTTCGGGGCGAAATGAGGTGCACGTGGCAAAAGTGGATTGGTGTAGTTCCTGTTTTCTTCCGCGGCCTCAAGCCCCTGTGATGCCAGCATGCAGCCAAGTCCCAGGGATGCCATGCCCATCCCGGATCTCTGCAGGAGTTCACGCCGAGAGATCGGCAACGTCCGGCGTTGGTGGTTATTCCTGTTCATGAGATCCATCGTAAATGGTTCCAGTCGCTTCTGTCAGTCAAGAAAAACAAACTCATTGGCAAGCATCAGGGTTTTCACGTAATGGGTCCATCTTTGCGGGGTGTCCTTTTCCAGGTATTTC
>JAYGDV010000438.1:0-7592 GCA_046582735.1 Planctomycetota bacterium | reverse complement strand
TGAAGAAACATGAATTTGACGGGATTGTCCGGTTCAAGGAAGCCCTGGTCAAAGAGAAGCGGCGTTTCGCCCGGGCCTTTACCGCCCACCTGCTGAGATTTGCCTTGTCCAGAGAGCTCCACCCCGCAGATTCGCTCACCGTCGACGCTATTGTCGAGAAGGCTGCGAAAGAGGACTTTAAGCTGAAGTCCCTGATCAGGGAGGTTATTCTGAGTGATAGCTTTCTGCAGAAGAGTTGAGCCGGGTATTGCCCGGCAGGAAGTCACCGAAATTAGAGTGCAATCGTAATTGGTGCCACGGCTGAAGCCGGCGGGCAGTGAATCGTACAGTTCCTGGAGTTTTAAGATGCGTAACCTCAATAAAAGAATCCTTTCGCTTTGTGCCTGCCTTGTCCTTCTCGGAGCTTCCCCCTCGGCCAGCGCCCAGGGGCTGAATCTTCCCGGACTGGTAGACCCGGCTGTCCTGCCGGGTGGCGGGGTCAACATCGACGACCTGTTGAACGGTGGACTGGATCCCGCAGACCTCGGTGGGGGTGACCTGGAGGAGCTTCTCGGTGGAGGAGTGAATCTCGACGATCTCCTGGATGCCGGAGTCGGAGTGGATGCTCTTGCGCAGGAAGGCGTCAATGCCGACGAGCTGCTTGCCGCAGGCGCGAATCTCGAAGAATTGCTGAATGCCTTCAACCCGGATGAGCTGCTGGATGCAGGTGTGGGAGTCGACGCTCTTGCACAGGAGGGTGTCAATCCCGAGGACCTGCTTGGTGCGGGCGTGAACCTCGATGAGCTGCTGAACGCCTTCAATCCGGATGACCTGCTGGATGCCGGAGTCGGAGTGGATGCTCTTGCGCAGGAAGGCGTCAATGTCGACGAGCTGCTTGCCGCAGGCGCGAATCTCGAAGAATTACTGAACGCCTTCAACCCTGGTGACCTGCTGAATGCCGGTGTGGGAGTTGACGTGCTGGCACAGGAGGGAGTTAACCCGGAGGAGTTCCTTGATGCCGGTGTGAACCTGGAAGAATTGCTGAACGCCTTTGACCCGGGTGAACTGTTTGGCGCCGGCGTAGGAGTAGATGATCTGCGCAAGCAAGGCCTTGGTCTGGAAGAATTGCTGGCCGGCGGGCTCGGGCTCGATGACCTGATCGCTGGCGGAGTGGAGGCAGGTGAGTTTCTGCAGGGAGACCTGGCCGCCCCGGTCGATCTCTTCAATGCCGGCATCGATGCAGGTGAACTGCTGAAGGCCGGTATCGATGTAGATGAGATGGCGGAAGCAGGAGTCGGCCTGGCGGAGCTCTTCGATGCCGGTGCGAATGTAGAGGAATTGCTCGGTGCCGGTGCGCAGGTGGTTGACCTGGTGGCCGCCGGGATCCAGGTTGATCCCGATGCCGGAATCTTCCCGGTGATCCTGAATGGTGATTTAAACGGCGATTCAGGCCGGGATATCAGTGATGCGGTTTACCTGCTCACCTGGCTCTTCCAGGGTGGCCCTGAACCTGTTGATGCCGGCTGCGCCGGTGGGGATAACAGGATTCGCAATGGCGATTCCAACGGCGATCTCGGCCGGGATATCAGCGATGCAACCTACCTGCTTACCTGGCTCTTCCAGGGCGGCGATGATCCCGCGGCGATCGAGTGCGGTGGCGGGCAGTAGAAAGAGCAGGGGCTGAATCCTCTACCCTCCTTGCGTGAGTTCTTTTTCCGGCTTACTATGCTCCCGGGCACAGTAGTCCCTCATCGGCGAGCCCTCCAGGCGCTCAGCGGAAAATACAATTCACGGGAGAGAAAAAATGAGGCGAATCATAGCGTTTGCGCTCGTGTTGAATGCAAGCCTTCTTGTCCTTGCCGTTCACGAGCTGGTGGCAATTGCCGGGGGAGAACCCGAGGCTACCTTTAACGGGGATATCAACGGCGACTCGAGACTGAATATTGCCGACCCGGTTTACCTGCTGAATTTCCTCTTCACCGCCGGGCCGGAGCCGGTTGCGATCGCGGCCGGCCCCGATCATACCGAGGAGATTGCCCAGCTGCAGGCAGGCCTCAATGCGCTGCGTGCGGAGGTTGCTGCCGGCGCTGTTGAGCTGGAAGTGGCCATCGCCGCCAATGCCGCGGCGATGGCGGCGATCCGGGGACTTGAGCAGGAAGAGGAGGCGGTCCTCTCCCACCTTTCGGTCGTCCAGTTGCCGGTTGATGACCAGGGAGGTACCGCCAGGACGATTCGCCTTTCGGGTGCTAATCTCCAGGTGGTTAACGGTTCCGGGGAGACCGAAGGTGATGGTGGCGGCCTGGGAAATCTCATTGTCGGCTACCAGGAACCGCGCGAAAACGGCAACGATCGAACGGGCTCTCACAACCTCGTGGTCGGTCGGCGGAACAATTACAGCTCATGGGGAGCCCAGGTGGTCGGCAGCTCCAATACGGCCAGCGGGCTCCTGGCCAGCGTTTGCGGCGGCGAGGGCAATACTGCCAGCGGAGATTTCTCAGTCGTCGGCGGCGGTGTAAGCAACATTGCCGAGGGGCCGGGGAGCCTCGTGGGTGGAGGCCGGGGAAATGCCGCCCTGGGGATCGACTCGGTGGTCAGTGGTGGCAGGGAGAACCGGGCCGAAGGATTTATCTGTGCGGTGGGCGGCGGAGGCAACAATACCGCCTCAAACCAGTTCAGCGTCATCGGTGGTGGAGAGAGAAATGAGTCCTCGGCAGATCATGCAACCATCGCAGGCGGGCGCAGCAACAGGGCGATCGGGGTCCAGTCGACTGTCGGTGGCGGAACCCAGAATTCAGCTGCCGGAACCGCCGCGGTGGTCGGTGGTGGTGGTGTCAACACTGCCGATGGATTTGTAAGTGTCGTGAGCGGAGGCTTCGGCAACGTTGCCCGGGGAATAGACAGCTCGGTTCGCGGCGGCAGGGACAACAGCACTTCCGATGGAGAACATGTTCCCTGACCAGGATGGTTGACCGTAATGTTCCTTTTTCGAAGGATGCCGGGAATTCTGACCTTCGGCTCAGTTCCAGGTAGAACATGGCCATGCGCTCTTTTCGAGAATATCCTGTCCTGCTGAATACGGGGATGCGCATCTCCCTGTTCCTGCTGTTGCTCCTTCCGGTCCTCGTACTCCTGTGGGCAGGAGAGGCCTTTTGCGCCGCGCACAAGCCCTGGCTGCCGCAGCGGCAGGAACCGAATTCCTTCCTGGATGAGATGAAGCTGTGGATTCGTTTCCTGGGCCCGCTTCTCCTTCCGGCCTGCTGTTTCCTGGTGGCTGCGGGACTGGATATATACATTTCCCGCCGGCGCAAATATACCGTGCGGCGCCATGCGAAGATCAGCAGGGTGCTGAAGATCGCCGGGGGGGCATTGATCTTCGTGACCATGCTGGTGGCGTGGCTGTTCTTAGCCGACCCCGACCATTTTCTCGGAACGGCCACCCTTGGCGCCTTTGTATTCTGGAGTCTCCTGGGGATTGTTCTCGGGGTAGGCCTTACCGGCTTTGCTCTCACGAGGCCATCCTGGTATGCCTGGTGGGGCCTGTATCTGCTCGGTGTGATCATTGCCCGGTCAAACGGGTGGATGGGGGGCTGGATCTTCGCTCTCAGCCTTCCCTGCGTTGGCTATGTGCTGATTTGGGGTCTTATTGGCCTGGCTAACATTGGGGTCGATAAGATCGCGCCGCGCTTTCTCAAGGAGTTCGATGAGGAGCCTGAAGAGCCAGGGACCGGATGGTTTGAGGGCGAAGAGCAGGCGCCGGAGCCCGAGAAAAAAACCAGCGGCGAAAGCTCCGCGGCCAGGCCGGTGTTTGTAAATCCCTATATACCCAACAGGCTGAGAGCCTGGTGTAAGAAATGCAAGGCCCATACGCCCGTCTATATGCATTCAAAGCCCGTTGAGATGCATGCACTTGGCATGGATCGAGGGGAGACAAGGTGTCGCCAATGCGATGGGTGGAGTGATGCCCCCCAATGGAGAAGGATGGGTTGTGGTTGTTTTGCGGGTGGGGGATTCGCTGTTCTGATTCCCGCCTTGGGGGTTCTTTTTTCAGGAGAAATCCCTGAGGATGAAACCGGGTCCTTTGTGGGGCTTCTCTTGCTTGGCGTTGTTCCATTTATAGTGCTCGGACTCTGGATTGGAAACAAGGTGAGAGGGTTCAGCGCCTGGGAGCGTGAACAGAATTCAAAGTCTCCGGCCGAGTGGAAGGAGCAGCATAAGAACAACCCGATCGAGCTCAATTTTCCGCCAGAGGATTTTGAAACCAGGATCAGCTATGGTGACTGGCGCGATTACGAAGATGCCGATAGTGGAGTTGAAAAGTTTTTCGGCGACCTGAACAGAAAGCTCTCCGGCGGGGAGGAGACCCGGCCTGAAGAGTCCCCGCCTGCTGCAGAGAACCTTGAGGGCGCGGACCTGGCTGATGCGGATATGCAGGGCGCCGACCTGCGGGAGTCAAATCTCAAGGAGGCCAATCTCCAGGGAGCCGACCTCCGGGGGGCCGACCTTCGCAACGCCAACCTCACAGGGGCTGATCTCAAGGGAGCCAACCTGCAGGGCGCGGACCTGAACTTTGCCGATTTCTCCAGGGTCAACATAGAGGGTGCTGACTTGCGGGGAGCCAAGGGCTGGCGGTCCTTCTTTTCAGGCGCCGTTGGAACAGCGGCCCACCTGCCCGGTGATCCCCTTGATGAATAGGATCCGAGGGCACATGGCTGTTTTTCTGCAGGTCCCCATGAATTCAAGCCGGCTTCAACCTGCCCGGACTCCTGCGGTGGTTCTGCTGGCCGTCGCAACACTGTGTGCTCTCCCGGTTGGCGGGGAGCTCCCGGCCCAGGATAACGCGGAGATTTTCTGCACCGGAGAAATGCTTTGTGCCCCGGACAACCTTGTTTTTCTCTGGGATGAAAACAGCGACTCGGTTCTGCGGCTGGATGGAGCGGCCCGGGAGCTTGAGGCGACAGTATTTGTCGATGTCCGCTCAAAGAGACTGACCGGCTGGAGCTACGGCCTGCGGCATGACCCCGAGGTGCTGAGCCTGCTCGGCAGTGCCTGCGAGCCGGAAAGATTTGATTTCATCTGCGGCACCGATGCCGGAGAGCGGCTCGTAGAGCCTTTTTTCAACCAATCACTCATCACCGGCCCTCAGCAGGGCTCTGAGCACGGGTTCATCTCCGCGGTGGTGCTCTCCTTTACAGCCCCGGCCTTTCTGCCTGCCGGGCAGCTCAGCTCGGTTGCAAAGCTCCGCTACCGGGTTACCGGGAGTCCCGGGAGCGCGACGATGATCTGGTTTGTCGATAATGAGCTTCGCCCAGGCCCCGACACTCCTGCGGTCAGGCTCTCGGTAGAGGCCGGCTTCGGCGGTGGCAGCCCCTCCCGGCTGGTTCACGGCAGGCTCGAGTTCCCGTCTGTTTCGTTTCGCCGTGGAGATGTGAATGACAGCGGGACTCTGGAGGTTACCGACGCCATCAACTTACTGGGCTGGTTGTTCCTCGGCGCTCCGGGAGCGAGCTGCATGGATGCCGCCGACACCGACAACAGCGGCCGGCTCGACCTCAGCGATGCGATCAACATCCTTGTCTTTCTTTTCGGCGGCGACCTGCCGCCCGGCCCGCCTCTGCTGGGGGAGGGCTGTGAGCAAGACCGGGAAGGTGAAGCTGATGGGGTCTCCTGCGAGTCATCTGCCAGCTGCTGATCAGTCCTTCAGCTCATCGAGCCAGGCCATGGCCATCTTCATGTGCCCGGCCATCGAGGGGTGCACCCCGTCGCCTGCCCAGGCAGGGGGAGGGTCCTTACTACCGTGTGGGGCCAAAGTTGGCGGTAAAGAATTGTCTCAAAAGGGCGATCAGGTCAGAATGTCTCCACCTGCAACGGAAACACACTATGAAACGAGGTGAAGAGATGAAGTTCTGCCCGAGGTTCTCCTGTTTTGCCGTTCTCTGTCTTGCGCTGCTGCTCTGTTTCCAGGCGGTTGGCGCGGATGACCTCAAGCCTTACAAGGTGCCGATGCTCTCTCCAGAGGCGGCCCTCAAGTCTTTCGTGGTTGCCGATGGCTACAGGATGGAGCTGGTGGCGTTTGAACCGATGATCGAGGAGCCGGTTGCATTGGCCTGGGACGGCAATGGGCGCATGTACGTTGCCGAGATGCGCACCTATATGCAGGACATCGATGGGCGCGACCAGTTCCGCCCGATTTCCCGGGTCGTTCGGATGGAGGATACCAATGGGGATGGGCGCATGGACAAGCACTCTGTTTTTGTAGACAAGCTCGTCCTGCCTCGAATGATCCTACCGCTGGAGAAGGCAGTTATTATCCGCGAGACGAACACGCTCGATCTCTGGGCCTATACCGATCATGATGGAGATGGTGTTGCGGATGAAAAGAAGCTCTGGCACAAGGGCGGCGGGCGCGGCGGCAACCTCGAGCACCAGCCCAGCGGGCTGCTCTGGAACATCGACAACTGGATCTATACGACCTACTCAAACCATCGCTACCGGTTCACCCGGGGGAAGGTCGAGCGCCACAGCCTGCCGGGAGGGTCCGGGCAATGGGGACTCACCCACGACGATGTCGGCAAGGTCTATTATTCGACGGCAGGTGGCGAGCAGCCGGCGATGGATTTCCAGCAGCCGATGATCTACGGCCGCATCCGGATGGGAGGAGAGCTTGGCCCCGGTTTCCGGGAGGTTTTCCCGATCGATAACGTGCCGGATGTCCAGGGTGGCCGCGGCAGGGTGAGGGGTAACAATACGCTGAACAATTTTACCGGGTGTGGAGGGCAGGGAGTCTATCGCGGCGACCGCCTTCCCGAAGACATGAAGGGCGATCTTTTTATCCCCGAGGCCGTCGGGCGGCTTGTGCGCAGGGCGAAGATTACCAACGTAGCCGGCAAGACCGTGCTGGTGAACGCCTACAAGGGCAGGGAATTCATCGCCACGAAGGATCCCAACTTCCGCCCCCTGGCGGCCAAGACCGGGCCCGATGGCTGCCTGTATATTCTCGATATGTACCGCGGGATCATCCAGGAGGGTAATTGGGTGAGGCGGGGGTCCTATCTGCGCGGAGTGGTGGAGGCCTATGAACTCCACAAGAACATTGGCAAGGGGCGGATCTACCGGGTTGTTCACGATAAGTTCAAGCCCGGTCCGAGGCCCCGCATGCTTGAAGAGAAGACCAGCACCCTGGTCAATCATCTCTCCCATCCCAACGGATGGTGGCGTGACGAGGCGCAGAAGCTGATCATTCTCCGGCATGATGAGAAGGTGGTGCCCGCTCTTAAGAAGCTTGCGCGTTCGGACCCGGCACCTCTCAGTAGGCTGCAGGCGCTCTGGACCCTTGAGGGTATGGATGTTATCGACAAGGAACTCCTGCGGGAAAAATTCTCAGACAAGGACGCCAGGGTGCGGGCGGGCGCGATCCGCATCAGTGAGCCCCTGATGGTCGAGAAGGACAAGGACGTGATCGCCGACCTTGGAAAGCTGGTAAAGGATGCGGACCCCAACGTGACGATCCAGGTCGTTCTCTCGGCCCAGTATACAGCCCTCGTTGAGCTCGAGAGCCTGGCCGGGGCGGCACTCGATCGACACGAGAAGAGCGATGCAGTGCAGTCGATCCTGCG
>JAYGDV010000411.1:0-5972 GCA_046582735.1 Planctomycetota bacterium | reverse complement strand
CCTGCCATTCACCGACATACCTGCTCGCGGAGATATAGCAGGTCCCCTCAACGGCGCGCCCGAAGAAATAGCGGGCATCGACCGTTCCCTCGACCTCCTGGTCAACAAGGGTCCAGCTGCGTGGAAAACTCGCGCCGAGGTTGAAGCGCGGAAGGGTGTATTTCTCAACCCGCACGTCCCGGATGCTCTCCACATCCCCGGACCGGGCCTTCACCTTCCAGGTACCGAAATTGACCTCGGTGGCAAGAGCCAGGGAGAAGGGAGCCACCCCGAATTCATTGGCCTCGAGGGAGCGCCGGTCGATCCGGATGCCCTTGGCATCGTGAAAGCTGACCTCCACCTCGCCGGGCACCGGGCGCAAAGAATTATTAACCAGCAGGATCCGGCCCTTGATGGTCTGGCCGGGCTTGTAGATCGGCTTGTCGGTCTCGACCAGGATAGCCGGGGCCTTCGACACCATGGTGTCAAGCCCGAGGGCTTCCTCGACCCGACTGACCTGGGCCTCGAAGCGGTAGTTGCCGCCGGGGATGTCCGGCACCTCGAAGGTGACATGAACCCGGCCATCAGGGCCTGTTGGCCCATCGAAAAGGCCTGCCACAATTTGGTTGCCATCAAGAAGCCGGACGATGGCGCGGCGCGAAACCGGCTGCCGCGTCTGGGCATTGAAGGTCGTCAGCGTCAGGGCGGAATTGCCCCCGGCGAAGATCTCCCGGGGCGCAACCAGTACGGCGGCGTCTTCGGCTCTGAGCGAAAAAGCAAAACCTGAGAAGACCAGGATCCCGGCTGTCACCAGGACTCCAAACCTGCTTCGCATCGACATGTAAACTACTCCTTTTATGACACGAAGCGAAACGCTCCGCGAATCTGTTCGGTGAAAGACTCCGGCCCGACAGGACTCGGTTCCATCAGAGCGGCCCCCAACTGCGAGCCAATGTGAATTTTAAGACTCCTGTTAACAGGGACACAGCAAAAAGTCTCCAAATTGCCGGACTTGAGGCTTCCAGCCGGCAGATATAGACTGTTTCTTTCTCTTTCCTGTAACCGATAAGATACGGCACCTTTATGAATCAGCCCGCCGACATCACAAAGAGCCTTGACGCAATCCTTGGCGCGGAAGACAGCATCCAGAACCGCCTGCAGGCAGCCGTCGAAGAGGTTGCCCGGCTGTTCGATGGCCGCACCTGTACTTTCCACCGGGCTGCCGAAGGAGAGTCCCTCCTCGAACTGGTCGCGCAGACAGGCCTCCCGCCTCATATCGCCCAGATCGCCGCGAGGATTCCCTTCGGCAAAGGCATGGCCGGTGTCTGCGCAGAAAGGGGTGAACCCGTCACCATGTGTAACCTGCAGACGGATGACTCGGGTGTCGCAAAACCTGCCGCCCGCGACACCAGGGTAGAAGGTGCCGTCGTCGTCCCGTTGATCGATGACGGCCGGGTCGCCGCAACGCTGGGCATCGGCAAGGGCGAGGAATACGATTATTCCGATAATGAGATCGCGGAGCTCAAACAATGCGCAGCCGCGCTGATGGCGGCTCTCTCCGGCCCCGGGGAAACCGGCAAAACAGAATCTTCTGAAAACGCCCCGGGCTCCGGGCAATAAGCAAGATCGTCCAGGAGTTGGACACCCCGGCACCGTTTTACTACGGATTCCGGCACCCTCCGCACTGCGGCTTGCAATGACCATTTAAAAACTTACTGGCCACCCGACAGCCTCAAGCCCCCTGTTTCCAGGCACTTAACCCGCCTGCTGAAAACAGCCGGCTGCCTGGTGCGAACTATTTGCGCATTTCGGCACGCGGCTTCCTTAGAGGGTCTGGTGTAAACGGCAATGAACCAGAGAGGTTACTGACCCGAAATATACAGACCAGACAATTCGAAAGGCCGGGATCGCACCCACCACAGCCGAGTGCTGTGGCCCCAATAACCTGCGCGACCCTTCGCGGTTCACCGACCGCAACCTTAATCCGACAGCCGGCGTCCCCTTGCCGGCACGCGATTCTACCTCCCCCTTCTATTCGTGACGGGTACTCCCCCACCTGTCCGATTAAACCGACCAGCGGCCCGGCCTTTCTTTCTTCTCCCCCCCTGGTCCTCAATCCTCTCCCTCTCCGCCACCCTTCTCCCGGCGGAGGTTGCGGTGAAGCCGCCGAACCTTCAGGAGGTCGAGCGCCATCCAGAAAGGGCTGAAGAAGCCCAGGCGGCTGTCTCCCGCCTCGTGCCACTCAACCGGGACCTCAGCAATCTCATAGCCAAGGCGGCGCGCCAGGTAGAGCACCTCTACATCGAAGGCCCAGCCCTCCAGGCGCTGGCGGGCAAGAACCTCGTGCGCGGCCTCCCTGCGGAACATCTTGAACCCGCACTGGGTGTCGTGAATGCCCTCGAGAACCAGCAGGTGCACCAGCGTCCGCCATCCCCAGGCCATCAGCCTGCGCGGCCAGCTCCTGCGCACCTGTTTTTCCCCATCGAAGCGGCGGCTTCCGATCACCACGTCCGCCCCTTCTTCGATCGACTTCATCAGCGCAAGAGCTTCCTCAATGGGCGTGGAAAGATCTACATCGCTGAAAAGAATCGTGTCGAGCTCCGCTGCCAGCATACCGCGCTTAACGGTCTCTCCCTTGCCACGGTTGACCTCGTTGCACAGGTAACGAACCTCCTTGAACTCACCCACCACCGCCTCGGTGTTATCCGATGAGCCATCATCCACGACAATCAATTCGAAGCGGTCGAGCTCCTCTCGGCAGAACTCCAGCACATGGGCAAGGGTGTCCGGCAACCTCGCCGCCTCGTTATAGGATGGGAAAATAATAGAGAGTTCTCGCACCGGTGCGGTCCTTTCACAATTCCGGGATGGAAACCCCGGCCTTCAGAGCTTGCAGGATAATAACCCGCGACGCCGCATAACAAGACGTTCACGGCAGGTAACTTTATTCATTTCCTCCGGCGCTTCCTGCCGGCCACGCTCAATCCTCCGGAAATCTGCGGCGGCGGGATTTTACCTGGCCGCGCCGTTTTTTCACCTCAATGCGCCGCTCGTTGGAGGCGCGCGTTTTTCGAGTTGGAATCCGGCGCTTCGGGCGCCTGGTGGCCCTCTCAATAAGCCCCTCCAGCTTCTCGATACAGTCTTCAAGATTGCGTCCCTGGCTGCGATACCGCGAGGAGACAACGATGAACTCGCCATCGCGGTTCAGGCGGCGGGGGTAAAGGTCCGCCAGGCGCCTTCGAACCGCCGCTGGAAGCCAGTCGGCGACCTCAAGGAGAAAACGTATCTCTGTGCGGGTTGAGACCTTGTTGACATTCTGCCCTCCGGGGCCGCTGGAGCGAGAAAAGCCGATCTGCAGTTTCTCGCGCGGGACCTTCATAGCATCAATCAAGCCGTGGGTAGATCTGACCACGGACAATGGTATGGCTGACCCTGCCGGGAAATGTGACCCCCTCAAAAGGAGACCAGCCAGCTCTTGTTTTCAGCTCCGAGCGCCGGACCGTGAAGCTCTCCTTCTTCAGGATGGTCAGCGATCCGGCGAATCCCGGCTCCACCCGCCCGTAGCGATACGGAAGATACCGCCCGAGGAAACGCCCGGGAACCTCCGAGCACGCCCGCTGCAGCGTCTGCAGGTCAAAACCTTCCTCCATCAGCCAGAACAGGAAGGGCCCGAGAGTGTCGAGCTGGGTAACCCCGGACATCCCCCCGTCTTTTTCTTCCAGGGTGTGGGGAGCGTGGTCGGTCGCAAGGCATTCAATATCGCCGCTGCGCAGCCCCTCCAGGAGGGCGATCCTGTCCAGCCTGGAGCGAATCGGGGGATTGCATTGCAGGTAGCCGGGATTGGGAAACCCCTGCGCATTGTCCTGGTCGTAGTAGAGGTGATGCGGGGTAACCTCGGTGGTTACCCGCAGGCCTTTCTTCCTCGCTGCGCGAATCAGGTCGAGACCCTCAGCGGTAGACAGGTGGCAGATATGCGGCCGGATACCGTAATTGTCACTCATCCTCAGGATGAGATCGATCGCCTCGACCTCCGCCTCCGGAGGGCGGCGAAGGTAGTGCGTTTCCGCCCCCTTGTTTTCATCCAGGATCACCGGGTCCTCAGCATGAAAAGCGATGAAATGGCCTCGGTAGCGCGAAACAGTCTCCCTGAGCACCTCCTCGTTCTTGAAAAAGAGGTGCCCGATACTCGGGCCCATATAGACCTTGTAAGGCACCGGGAACGACAGGGGATTCGTGCCGGGACCGACACCTGCGTAGAGAAGGATATCGACCAGGCTTCCGGCGGCGATGTCCTTTTTTGCAAGGTAGCTTGCATCATCTACAGGCGCCTCAGGGTTGTTGGGCATCTCAACAATCGCAACCACACCCCCGTTGACCGCCGCCTCGCCGGCCGTCTGAAAGGTTTCCTTGTAGTTGTCTTTGCCGGTGACATCTTCCCGGGCATGCACATGCTGGTCGACGATGCCCGCCATGATGATGTGGTCATCGTCAAGCACCAGGTCGCCGGTGCCACGCGCCTCTGCTGTTTCCACGATCAGCCCGGTGGACGCATCGATCTCAACCCGGCACCTCGACATCTCCCCATCTCCCCCGGCAGGAACCAGGTTCCCCTCAACGATCACTAGATTGCTCGACTTGGTAATCATATTGTGCCGACCGTTATCGGACCGGAGCCTGACAAGGTCATCCCTCAAAGTCCATACGCCGGAGGCATGGTATCGGATAAACGGTTTGCAGTCTTTAAAGCTCTGGCTATATTACCCGTTGCCGCAGAGGCAACAGACACGCCTTTTTACTGTCTGCAACGCCCCGGGCCCGGCCGACGAGGACGGGTTGTGCGGCTTACGCCACCTCCACAGTGACAAGGGCAGGAAGAACTCCCTGCCTGTCGGCGGTGCCCGTGAATTAGTTTCTCGAACAAAAACCTCCAGGAATAAGGATTCCCGTGATGACCGAACCGGAAATCGACAAGGAAGACGAAGAAACTTCGCCCGTCGATGAAGAAGAGTCTGAAAATGCCGGCGTTGAAGAGGCCGGTGAAGACGGCGCAGAAGCGGCCGAAGAGGCTGCCGATGAAGAAGAGACAACTGGAGAAGGCGCCGAAGACGACGATGGCGGCGAGGACGAGGATGATGATTCTCTTGGCGCCACTTGTGAGGTCGAGGACACCGGCCCCTGCAAGAAGCTCGTGAAGGCCTCCGTTCCTGCCGACAAGGTCAAAGAGATCCTTGACCACAACTACGCCGAACTCGCCACCACTGTTTCCCTGCCAGGCTTCCGCCGCGGCCGCGTTCCGCGGCGGCTCCTGGAGAAAAGGTTCGGCAAAGATCTCGAGAAGGACGTCAAGGAAACCCTGCTCGCAGAGTCGTTTGAGGAGCTTGCCCGGGAAGAAGATTTCAAGATTCTCGGCGAACCGGGCTTTGACAAGGTTGAGTTCGACTCCGGCAGCGATTTCACCTACGAGGCCGCTGTGACCGTCTATCCCGACTTCGACCTGCCTGAATACAAGGGCATCGCGATTGAAAAGGTAGAATCCGGAGTGGAGGAAGGGCGCCTTGATGAAGAGCTCGAGAAGCTCCGCAAAAGCCGCGCAGAGATGGTCCCGGTCGATGCAGAAAAGGCGTCCGCCGATGACCAGTTCATCGGCAGCTACGAGCTGATCGAGGACGACGTGGCGCTGAAAACGGTTGACCAGGCCGGCTTCGTTCCTTCCAGCGGCAACCTCGAGGCATTTGCCATTGAAGACCTCGAAAAGCTCGTTGAAAAATGGGACCGCTCAGGAGCGGGAACCAGCGAGGGAACCCCGCTGGAGATCGAGGTAGCCGTTCCAGGCCATTACCCGGACGAGGTCCTGAGGGGAAAAGAGGTGCTCCTGCGCTTCCAGCTGGAGAAGGCCCTCACTGCCGACCTGCCGGACCTCGATGAAGAGTTCGCCAAGGCCCTTGGCGCAGAATCGATTGACGGCCTGAAGGAAACGATTGAGCAGCAGCTTC
>JAYGDV010000390.1:0-2842 GCA_046582735.1 Planctomycetota bacterium | reverse complement strand
GGTTGCAGCAGCAACTCCCTGCGTGAAGGCACCTGGAAACTCTCCTTCGAGGCACTCGACAGTCGAACGCGTGAATCCATGGAGAAATACTTCGACTCCAACCAATCCGCCTACCACCATGTCAACCTGAACATTGAATGGTCGGATGAGAAGGCAGAGGAATTCGTCGAGATCAGGGGAATGCAAAGCTTCTCCGCCAATGGTAAGTCCGTCAAAAACCAGGCCAACCTGCCCCCCATGTACGGAAATATTCCCATTGGCAAGGATGAGATCATCATCAGGGGCCGGGACGACAGCTTCCAGTTCTACCTGGTAGGCAAGGTCCTCAACGAAGAACGGATCGACGGGAGAAACTTCCTGGCAAGAAGCCACCTCGAAGATGAGGCCGTGGAAGGACGTTGGCAGATGAAGTGGATCTCCGACTAGCCGGCCTGCCCCACACGGGTTCTTTCTCCCGGGCCTGCCCCGCGTTAGAATGCGGGCATGACCCAGTCACCAGGTGATTCCCCATCCCCCCCTGAATCCCGGACACGCACCCTGCCGAGAAACATCGTCCCCCTGATGGCCGCGTGCACGCTTGGACTTGCCGGGCTGACGGTGCTGGCTCTCTGGTTCGCGGGACTCGTCGGTGTCGGTTCTTTCATCGATCTCGGAATCTCGGCGGTGCTATTGACTGCTGCAAGCCTCCTCTGGCTGGTGGTCGATAAACAACGCAATCTCCCCCGGGAGGAGATCAACCTCCTGGCCTGGGCCGCCTTTCCTTTCTCGATCCTTCTGCTCCTGGGGCAGACCCCCTTCCTGGTGCGGGCTGTCTACCCCCCCATCAGTGATTTCCTCGAAAAAGAAGGCCAGGTTGAGGCCCGGTACGTGAATCACTCCAGTGGGTTGAAACTGAGAATCTCCTTTCCCCGGCCACTTGCAGAGGGACGCGGCGACCTCAGGATCAACTCGATCCCACTGGCCCTCGAACACTTCGAGGAAGAGGCCGGCCTCATCGCATGGCCCGAACGGAGCGCTCTGTCGATCTCCGTCCCTGAAATGCTCGAGCGTCTCGGCCACAAGCGGATTGAAACTGTCAGCCTCAACCTCGGCGTGCAGAAAACCGGGGGCGGCGGGAAAACAGCAGGCGCGCCCGGGCGGCTCAGGTACGCTGATGGGGACCGAGTACAACCCCAGACCCTCCGGCCCGTGACACCCTGACCGCCTCCGGCAGCGGCAGGCTTGTCTTTTCAGCTCCCCTGCAATAAACTCTTCTACTTGCTTACGTTCCCGCCCAATAGAAAAAGACTCAACTCAAGATGGTCAAGCACCTGATAGTGAATCCCGACGAAGTGCGTCGTCCTGGAACGACCCAGATCGGGGAGATACCTGCAAATACCTACAGTGGAACCCTCGCCGAGGAGATTGCCGGCGGAGCCCTCAACGCCGGGGAGGCTCTCCTGATCTACAGGGATATGGCCATCATCCGTGAGTTCGAAACGATGCTTGACCAGGTCAAAAAAATGGGCAGCTACCAGGGACTCGAATACGACCACAAGGGTCCCGCCCACCTCTCGATCGGCCAGGAGGCCGCCGCTGTAGGACAAGCCTTCCTGCTCGGAGCGAATGACCACATCTTCGGAAGCCATCGCAGCCATGGAGAGTTTCTCGCCAAGGGGCTCAGCGCAATCCACAAGCTTCCCGCAGAAGAGCTCGACTCCATCATCGAAGGGTCTCTAGGTGGAGAGATCTGGAAGGCCCTCAAAAGCGAGGCGAGCGAGGACCGCGACGACCGGGCAGAGGAATTTCTTATCTTCGGGCTCCTTGCCGAAATCTTCGGAAGAGCCACGGGCTTCAACCGGGGACTCGGCGGCTCCATGCACGCTTTCTTCCTTCCCTTCGGCACCTATCCCAATAATGCGATCGTAGGAGGAAGCGCTGACATCGCTGTCGGATCAGCCCTCTTCATGCGCCTGCAGCAGCAGGACGGAATTGCCGTAGCTAATATCGGCGATGCCTCCAGTGGTTGCGGACCGGTCTGGGAAGCGATGAACTTCGCCACCATGGGACAGCTCTGGAATCTCTGGCCGGAACCCTACCAGGGAGGCCTGCCGGTTATTTTCAGTTTCATGAATAACTTCTACGGTATGGGAGGACAGACCCGGGGTGAGACAATGGGATTCGAGAGCCTCGCCTGCCTGGGAGCCGGGGTCAACAAGTTCAATCTTCATGCCGAGACCATCGATGGCAACAACCCGCTGGCCGTCATCGATGCCTTCCGCCGCAAGATGGAGATCATCAAAAACGGCGACGGGCCGGTGCTGCTCGAGGTGATCGCCTACCGCCAGAGCGGGCACTCGCCAAGCGATGCCAGCGCCTACCGGGAACGTGAGGAAATCGAGATGTGGAGGAACATCGACCCTCTCAAGGAGTACGCGAAACAACTCCTGGAATCTTCCACAGCGACCCGGGAGGAGATCTCAGCCTGCGAAGAACACGCTCGAACGATCATCCTCAAGGCCTATAAGCTGGCCACCGACCTGAAGGTGTCCCCCCGGCTTGGTGGGGACCCGATCGCGCGCTATATGTTCTGCCACCAGGATGAAGATGCGCTGCCCGGAATCAGGGAAGGAGACGTCCTCAAACCCCTGGAGGAAAACAGCCGGGTCCAGGCGCTGGCTGAGAAGAGCCGCGCTGGAATCGACCCGGAAACAGGAACGGCGCTGCCGGAGACGAAAGCCATCTCCTACAGGGACGCGCTCTTTGAACCCATCATCCACCACTTCTACAACGACCTTCGCCTCGTAGCCTACGGCGAAGGAAACCGGGATTGGGATGGAGCGTTCGCAGTCTACCGCGGAAT
>JAYGDV010000331.1:0-3391 GCA_046582735.1 Planctomycetota bacterium | reverse complement strand
CTTGACCTGGTGGGCCCACTTGGACTCGAACCAAGGACCGTCAGATTATGAGTCTGCTGCTCTGACCAACTGAGCTATGGGCCCGTCATTTATTCAAAGAAAAGATCAACCGTTGAGCCGGGCGAATATAGCGTCGTAGAGCTTCTGTTCCTCAACGGTGAGCCTCTGCAGGGTCTGCCACTCGGGACTTCCGGCAATAGGTCTCGATTTCGGAACCGACAGACTGGAGGGGTCCGAGGCTCCCGCACGGGGCTCATTCACCTGCGCCAGAAGGCGAACCGTCACCTCCGGATGCCAGTGGCCTGTATAGGTCTTGCGTACCCAGACCGATACCTGTTTCTGGGTTCTGCTACCGCCAAGAAGGCCGACCTTGCCCAGGGCGAAGACATGCTGGCTTCTGATGGAAGTCGACGACATTGGATAGTGCTCCTTGACGACCGCCTCGGCAGCCGTAAGCACATCGCTGAACTTCTTCCCCTCAGGGGCCTCGGGGTAGACCTGCGGGAATCCACCGATTCCTCCATCTCCACAACCTGAGACCAGAATGATCGATCCCAGCATCAAGAATAAGTTGCGCATCATGATCCTCCTGAAGATTTATCGATACCCCCACCGTTCAACCTCAATGCAAACCCTACACAGCACGAACCTGTAAGGCTCTCCTGATGGGATTGTAAGGCTCAATGGCCTTAAGGCACACAGTATTTATCCCCTATAACGCAAAGAGGCCCGTAGACCTACGGACCTCCGGAGACCTGCAACAGGAATCAACTTCAAACCCGTCCAGGATCAGGGAGCAGGATTGTAGGTACTCGAAGAGTCCTCGTTACCGGCTTCCTTGCCATCGCTTTCCGGGCTGCTTTCAGGGGCTGCATCTGGCTCAGGTGCCGGCTCAGGTGCTGCTGCTGGTGCTGCTGCTGGCTCAGGTGCTGCTGCTGGTGCTGGTGCTGGTGCTGCTGCGGGTGCAGGCTCAGGTGCTGCGGCAGGAGCCTCCCCTTCTGCATCTTTCTGGATCATTTTCTTCATCAGGCGCCCGACCTTGAACTTAACGGTCGTCTTCGCCGGGACTTCTACACGCTCCCCGGTCCTCGGGTTACGAGCCACTCGCTTGGCTTTCTCTTTCGGCTCAAAAACACCGAAGTCACGAAACTCCAAGCGGTTACCTTTTGCCAGCTCCTCAATGATCTCATTGAGAAAGCTCTGTATCACTTCCTTAGCCTGGATCTGCTGAGCATTCGTTTTCTCAGCAATCCTCTGCACCAGTTCACGCTTTGTAACCGTTTGCATTAAAGCCTCCTAAGAGTCCGCCAGAATCCCAGAGCAGATCACAAGTCGCCCAAACAACTTTTCCAAGATTCTCAGAACTCAACCAGGAGTTTCGAGGCTCAAAAGGGTGTGACCCACTCAAATGAACACGACGAAGTGCCGTATTTTGTTATCAGGGGATTAGTTATGTATGAATCAGCATATATTAAATCAATATTCGCTGACAAGTCAGAAATCACATTTTCCCGTCGTAAACATCCATCTTTAAAGGAGTTCCCGAACCAGCAGGGAAACTTCTTTTTCGGCCTCCCCTCAAGTTACTGCACACCCTGAGACGATAAAGCACTAAGGAAAAAAGGTGTTTGGGGGCAGGCCGTTGTGTTTGAACCTGAAACCAGGGTTAACAGAACCCTGACTTGGGACTCCTGCTGCCCGATCAAGTCACTCGCTACTGAAATAATCATTAATAGTAAGGAGAAGCTGTGATGCTCGAATCACTTTCTACAGAACAACTTGAGTTCATTAAAGCCATTGAGCGGTATAAGAATGACAAGAAGAAGCTCTTTCTCTCCTGGTCTGAAGTCCTCACCATCCTGAAGGACCTGGGCTATGAGAAGGTCGGCGCGAAAAGAGACAACTGCGTGCAGACTCCAGCGTCTCTGAACGAAACCGCCACCCCCAGGCCTGACCGCCTGGCCCGCAGTATGGAAGCCTGCAAAGCAGGTATGACTGCCAGGGCCTCCAACTGAAAAACAGTTTCTACAGATAACCGGGCAAGGGAACCATCCTTCCTCCTTTGCCCGGTTATTTTCATCCGGCCGGATTCTCGACCCTCTCCCACCACTCCTTCTCGAGTTCCCCGGTAGAGCGGCCATAGATTCGCTCAAAAGCGGCGGCAGCGGAATGCTCTTCAGCAATCGCCCTTAAAAGCAGTCTCAAACGAAAGGGCTTGTACTCCTCGGCAAGAAACTCCACGAAACCGAGCCCCTGGAGATAGACCCATCTTGCCAGCGCGACATCGTCTATTTTGCCGAGGCGGGCGGGCATCTTCTTGAGAGGAATTCGAATCTCTTTCGATTCTTTCAGGCGCGAATAGACTGCATCCCTGGTGTAGGACGCCTCGAAGTACTGGGCAATTCCTTCGTTGAGCCACATGGGGCACTCGGCTGCCAGTTCAACGATCAACAAGTGCACGTACTCATGGCGCAAAACCTCCAGCAACTTCCTGAAGGCCGGAGATTTCTCATCGACCTCGACGGGGACCGGCAGCTTGATCTGGCCATCGTAAAAGCCCCCTACCCAGTGCTGCGAACCGGTTGCCTCGTAAAACCTTCCCTGGGAATAAAGAACCACCGGCACCTTGCTGCGCGGCCACACCCCCAGAGCCTTGCCAAGCGCAGCATAGTTCCTCTCCAACTCTACCTGGAGGCGCGTTGCCAGATTGCGCGGGATCTTCGGATCTATCTTGAGCTTGAAATGCTTAATCGAGACGGAGGGAAAGCTGGTCAGTACCCCCGCCTCTGATTTCAGGCGTTTGACCAGGAAAGCCGACTCGTCATCGGCGGGATCCAGCCGCAGGGAAAGGGAAAGTCGTTCGATCGCCTCCCGGGTCAGGCCCTTGCGGTAATCGATCAGCCCCAGGAGCTTGTGGGTCGGGGCGTAATCCTCCCTGGCTGCCAGTGAGGCCAGCAGATAGGTCCGCGCCTCGCCATCTTCATGCCGCATGAAATAGAGGTAACCCAGTCCGAAATTGGCGTAATAATCCTCACTGATCCCAATAGCCTTGCGGAAGGTCTCTTCAGCCAGCCCCCCCTCCGATTCGCTGATGTACTCAAAACCCATACCGGCGATCGCATGTGCAAGATCACCCTTGATGGGACCCTTAGCCGCATCGGGTGCGACTGCAAGCGCCTTCTCAAAGGCCTCGATGGCCTGGAAATAACGGCCGGCGGCATAATGCCTGGCTCCTGCCTGGCGAAGGTCCTCATGATCAGCGCCTGCAGCCACCCCCCACGCCAGCACCCCAAGGAGCAGCCAGGCGGCAGAGCAAATCCGCAGAAAGGGTACTTTTCCGGTTCCCCGGTCGGAGGTATTGACGATCGGCGCACTCATACCTTCCAGCTTA
>JAYGDV010000257.1:0-1932 GCA_046582735.1 Planctomycetota bacterium | reverse complement strand
GGGCTCTTCGAGCGGCGGGACAGCACCAGGCGGCCGCCGATGAATTCGCCCGGCTGCTTGAGAGCGAGCCGAGCCGCAGCGAGTATTATTCCGAGCTTTCGGCAACGCTTTACAGGATGCGCCTGCGGAAGGAGGCGAAGTTCCTCGAGGGAATCTACAAGTCGCTCTCCCAGGGGAGCTTCGAAGAATACGGGGTGGAAAAAATGAGGATGGAAGGGCGCGAGGCCCAGGCTCTCGCCCAACTGGCCGTTAACAGGCAGCGCCAGCGCAGGTATCTCGATGCTTTCCGGGCCCACCGATCAGCCCTCGATGCGAATACCGCGGATGCGAGGGTCCCGGTCCTGTACGCCCGTTATTGCCTGCGCCTCCGCCGGATTGAAGAAGGTCTCGAGGTGCTTGCCGCGGCATTGGAAGCCGGTTGCCAGCCCCGCTCCAGCCTCTGGTGGGAGAAGGGGAGGCTCGAGGTAGAGCGCGGCAACTGGCGGGCAGCGGTTGAGGCCTTCCAGTCGGCCCTCGAGGCATCACGGGATGGGGCCCCCTCTAAGGGGGGCAGCGCAGCATTCTCGGCCTGTCTTGGCCTTGCGCGCAGCTTGGTCGAGCTGGGGGACCACGCACAGGCTGCCGCGGCCATTGAAAGGGCGCGACGGCTTTCTGTCACGGCCTGGGAGCCATCGTATTGGGAGGGCAGGAGCCTCCTTTCAAAAGGAGAACCCGCCGCGGCCCTTTCGGCTTTCGATACAGCCTTGCGGCTGTGCCGGGAGAGTAAAATGGAGCTGCCTGGTGACCTGGTGGCCTACCGGGCGGTGGCTCTGGGGCGAAGCGGCAAAGGTGAGGCGGCGCTTGAGGCGCTCCTTGCCCGGCTTGAGAAGACTCCCGGCATGCTGGAACTCTATCCCGAGGTGATGGCACTTTGTGCCGGAGATGCTGTGAAAAAGGAGTGGGCCGCCAGGCGCCAGGGTGAGATGACAGCGAACCAGGCGAAGATCGACCAGCTCGAGGCAAGGCTTCAGGAGCAGTCCCTTGAACAGAGCGCCGGGACCTACATCGAACTGGCCCGGGCGTATTCGATCTTCCGCCAGCCGGTGGCGTATGATTGCCTGTTTCTTGCCAGCGACCTGGATCCTTCCAATGCCGGCGCGCTGAAGGACCTGTTGAAGATTCGGAAGAAACAACAGGAGGTTTTCTTCCGTCTTCGCCTGTTGCGTCGCCTGCTGGCAGTCGAACCCGCCAGCGAGCTGGCGCTCTATGGCATAGCGGAAATTCACGTAAAGCTCCATGTTCGCACAGAAGAGGCTCGGGAGTTGGTCGCCGAGGGCCTGCGCAGGTATCCCGACAATAAGCGGTTCGAGTCTTTACGGGAACAGCTGGCGGCACGGCCCGGGGGGGCGGGGGGCGGCAACTGAGTTGGTTTGCGCGAAGGAGGCGGGCGAAACCGCATAAGTTGCTTGCAGCCATAAAGAGCCGTGCAATGATGTCGCCTTGATCATGAACAGAGCGCGTTTTTACACCCATTCCGTTGTGACCCTGGTGGCCGGGTTGCTTCTTGCCTGCGGGGTGGCTTCCTGCCGGAAAAAGTCGCCACCTATGGCCGCTCCAGCTGGGCCGGCAGGTTCAACACCGGCTTCCCGGGCCGAGACGGACGAGCTCGAGGCGCTGCGAAAAAGAGAGAAGGAACTGGAGGCGCTCCTTGCCGGGCTGGAAACAGCTGCGGGGAAAACGACGATTCGTCAGAAGCTGATGGAAGAGCTCGACGGCCTCGATGGACGCGGCATGTATTCGACGGTGGAGGAGCAGATGCTGAAGGGGCAGGAAGGCTTCCGTGAGCTGCTGGATTTTTTTCTCGCCTGCGATGATCAGCACGAAAAGATCCTGACGCTTACGCATGATCCACACATGGTGTTCCCCCTGCTGCGCCTGGTGGCGCGTTATCCG
>JAYGDV010000256.1:0-6399 GCA_046582735.1 Planctomycetota bacterium | reverse complement strand
TGGGTGATGAACAGCACCGAGAGACCACTTTCGGCCTGCAGCTCCTTGAGCAGCTCGATGATCTGGGCCTGGATGGTCACGTCGAGGGCGGTGGTCGGCTCATCGGCGATGAGAAGCTCGGGTTCGGTGACGAGCGCCATGGCGATGAGCGCGCGCTGGCGCATTCCTCCTGAGAGCTGGTGGGGGGTACTCATCGACTCGCTGCTCGGCGGCGGGGATCTTGACGCGCTTGAGCATCGAGATGGCTTTTTCCCGCGCGGCGTTCCTGTCCATCTTCTGGTGGGAGAGAATGGCCTCGATGATCTGCGCTCCTATGGTGAAGACCGGGTTCAGCGAGGTCATTGGTTCCTGGAAGATCATCGAGATCCGGTTGCCGCGGATGGAGCGGAGGCCGCTTTCCGGTAGTTTCAGCAGGTCCTGTTTTGTTGCTCCGTCCAGGATGGCCTCTCCTTCGACGACGCGACCGGGGGGAGATACGAGCCCCAGCAGGGCGTAGCTGGAAACTGACTTCCCACATCCACTTTCCCCTACCAGGCAGACCGTTTTCCCCCTGGGGATGTCAAAGGAGACCTGGTCGACGGCACGTACGACACCTTCCTCGGTATGGAATTCGACGCTGAGATTGCGGATGCTCAGGAGTGTCATGACGCTATCCTTCGCCCCTTCCGCGGGTCCGGGGATCGATCACGTCACGAAGGGTGTCGCCGATGAGATTGAAGGACAGGACAGCGATGAAGATCGCCGCACAGGCCGGCATGATCATATGCGCGGCCTTCAGGTTGTAACCGTCCCTGAGAATATTGCCCCAGGATGGGTTCGGGGCCTGGACTCCGAAGCCGAGCCAGGAGAGGCCCGATTCGACCAGGATCGCGCCGGCGATTCCAAAGGTGATGCTCACCATCGCGGGGGCCAGTGCGTTGGGCAGCAGGTGGCGGAATATGATCCTTCCAGGCCGGGCGCCGAGAGCCTTCGCCGCGGTGGTATATTCGAGTTCACGAAGGCGCAGCACCTCGCCCCGGGTGAGCCTGGCGATGCCGACCCAGCGTGTCAGGCCGATGATGATCATGATGTTTTCGATGCGCGGCGGGAGCACGGCGATGATCGCGAGGATGAGGAAGAAGACCGGGAAGCACATGAAGATCTCGATAATCCGGGAGATCACGATGTCGGGCCAGCCGCCGTAGAAGCCGGCGGTGGCGCCGAGACAGAGGCCGATCAGGGCGGCGATGCCCATCGAGATGAAGCCGACCCGCATCGAGACCTGGGTGCCATAGACCAGGCGGGCCAGCACATCGCGGCCAAGCTCGTCGGTTCCGAGCCAGTGTTTCCCGGAGGAGGCCTGGAACTCGTCCCCGGTAATCTCCGTGGGGCCATAGCTTATCGGTGGCATCAGGGCCCAGTCGCGACCCGGCTCGAAATGTTTCTTGAATTTGAAGCCCATCCTGCTGAAGGGGGGGGATGCCTTGAACAGCAAAGGGCCGAGCAGGGGGATCTGCGCAAAGGCCTCTTTCGCGCCGGGGAAGTGCCATCCAGAGCTTGTTGTGCCGCCAGGGGATATATATTCCATTTTGCAGATGATCGGCTTGTCGTTAGCGATCATGGGGGCGAAGAAGGCGACGATTCCAAGGACGAGGAGGAAGAACATCGCCAGCATGCCGATCCGCGATTTGCGATAGCGTTGCCAGGCGGTGCGCCAGAACCCGGTGGAGGTTTCATTCGCGGATTCAGTCATGGGAGATCCTCGGGTCGACAAGGCCGTAGGCAAGGTCCGCCAGCAGGGTAAAGAACAGCACCAGGGCGGCCGTCATGAAATTCAGGCCCATGATGGTCGGCAGGTCGCGATTCATGACGGATTCAAAGTAGAGCCAGCCGATCCCGGGCCAGTTGAACATTTTTTCGAGAATGACACTGCCGCCGAGAATGAAGGGCAGGGTGAGTCCAAGCAGCGAAACAAACGGGATCAGGGTGTTGCGGAAGGCATGGCGGATGATGACCCGCCTCTCGCTGATCCCCTTGGCCCGGGCCGTGCGGATATAGTCCTGGCGGACGACCTCGAGAAGATTCTGGCGCACGAAGCGGGAATAATAGGCCAGGCTGCCGACGGTGAAACAGACCGTGATGAGCACGTAGTGCTTTGCGGAGTCGGCGAAGCGCTCCAGCAAGGAAAGCTCTGCGTAAGGGATGCCGCCGACGTTGTCGGACTGCATCCCCATGATCGGCAACCACTTGAGCTTCACCCCGATGTAGAGGATCAGGATCATCCCGATGACATAGGACGGCACAGAGTAGAGCATGTAGAGCAGGGTGCTCATGCAGCGGTCAAAAATTCCCCCCTCCCGCACGGCGCTGTAGATGCCGATCGGGATGGACAGCAGGAAGGCGAGGGCAAGGGAGATGATGCCCACCGACGCCGTAGGCCAGATATGCCGGCCGATATAAGTTGTGACCGGCTCATGGGTCAGGAAGGATTCGCCGAAATCGAGGGTGACGATGTTGCGGAGCCACTTCCAGTAGCGCACTGCAATCGGGTCGTCAAGGCCGAGAGACCTCCTGATCCTTTCGAGGTCCTCCAGGGTCGCCTCGGGATTGCCCTGGAGCATCTGCTCTACGATGTCACCGGGGGCCAGGGCAATTGTCAGGAAGGTGACAAAGGTAATTCCCAGCAGCGTGACCAGGCCGATCAGCAGGCGGCGGATGATGTAGTTCAGCATCGAATCAAAGGGCTCCCGAGTCCTGGCCGGTTCAACGGAGTTTCTCTTCGCTGGAGACCCACCAGTCGAGATGCGATGGGGAAACACTGAAGACTCCCCGCGGCGAGAAGGTCACACCGCGGATCCGCTTGTGAAAGGCCCACGTGGCCGCACCCGTATTGAGAAAGAGATAGGGCTGGTCTTCGTAGATCAATCGGTGAATTTCTTTGAAGAACCCGGCCCGTTTTGCGGGGTCGAATTCCCGTCTCTGGAGGGCGTGGAGCCTGTCGACATCGGGATTGGAGTAGCTGATGTAGTTGCGGCCCTTTTCCGCCTGGTCCGATTTCCAGATGTTGCCGATGGTGTCGGGGTCAACCCCGGTGCCCCAGCCCATGGTGAAGGCATCGAAGTCCTTGGTCCTGATCCTCTTGAGCAGGGCGGAGAAGTCCATGGTCTGCTGCTTGAGGCCAATGCCCAACTGGGCGAGGTCTTCACGGAAAATGGCGGCAAAGCCCGGTGCGAGAGTGGAGCCCTGGGGGATGAGGAGGGTGAATTCGAACTTTACCTTTTCACCGTCAATCTCCTTGTAGCGTGCGCCATCGCTGTCGTTGACTTTCCAACCGGCTTCATCCAGCAGTGCTCCGGCCTTTTCGAGGTCGTAGGGGAAGAGCTTGACCTGGTCGTTGTGCATCCAGGACCCCGGCTGGAAGATACCGCTGGCCTGCCTGGAAAGCCCGTAGGTCAGCTTCTTGAGGACGAGGGGAATATCGGCGGCGTAGGCCATGGCCTGTCGTACCCGCCGGTCGGTGAAGAAGTGGTTGGAGCCCTCTTTCGTATTCCAGCCGGTGAAGTAGTAGGTCCAGGTCGGGTTAAAGGCCTTGACGCCCAGTTTCCCGAAGTCTTCGTCGTTGGTCTGGGTGGCAAACTGCAGGGTGCTGAGCTGGATCTCGTCGAGGCCGCCCGTCTTAAAGAGGTTCAGGGCGGTGTCCATATCGGAGATGATCTTGAACACCTGGCGTTTGAAGTTCGGTTTCCTGCCGTGGTAATCGTCCCAGCGCTCGACGACGAGCTGCTGCTTGCGCACCCAGCTGTCCTTGACGAACTTATAGGGGCCGCAGCCGATGGGGTTCTTCGCGAAGCCCAGGTAGTAGTCCCCTTTCTGAAGATCGGGGTGCTTTTCACGCTCCTCGGCATTATCGAGGATGTGTTTGGGCAGGAGAGAATAGAGCATGTTCCATTTGCTCGTGGCCAGCGCCTCCTTGTGGACATATTCCACCGTAAGGTCATCGAGGGCGGTGACCGACTCGAGCTGGTCGCGTCCGCTTCGCAGGGTCTTGGTCGGGACAGCGGGGTCCATGATCGCCTCCCAGGTGAAGGCCACATCGTGGGCGGTGAGGGGCTGCCCATCGTGCCATTTGAGCCCGGGTCGCAGCTTGACGGTCCAGGTTTTGTGGTCCTCGCTCTGCTTCATCGACGCCACCATGGATTCGTTGACGATCCAGTTGAATTCCCGGTCAAAGGTGAAGAGGCTGTCAAAGACGGTGTCCTCGACGTAGCTTTCGTAGATGCTGGAGGTGAAGAGGGGGTGCAGGGTTGCGGGGTCGGCTTTCAGGTGGCGGACCAGGGTTTCGTCACGAGCGATTTTCTCCGGATCCTGCGGTGCTTTTTCGAAGAGGGAGTCCGGGTTTACCAGGGGGTCGTTATCAGGCGAATAGAGGCCCGAATCTTTTTTCACCACAGGTTTTTCGATCTCGGCATCCGGTTTCTTTACAGTCCTGGCTGTACCGGTGGCCTGGCTGCCTTCAGCCGGCTTTGTGTCCCCGGTGTTCTCCGCTGCCGCTGCGCCGCCGCCTGTCTTTTCGCTGTTCGGGCTGTTTTCTCCCTGGGGATCTTCACCCTGGTAGCTGCAGCCGGTCACGGCCAGCAGGAGAACAAGAAGTCCGGTCCACATTCTCATGTCGATTCACTCCGCGGGTTTTTCCGAACTCTTCACTGCCCTGGAACCGCGTTCCAACCTGCTTTTATAGCGCTGTCTAAGGTCGGATTTCAATGCTATTCGCCGGGGGCGGACTGGGCGAAAACCCGCGGTTTATCGGTGCTTTTCGCCATTCAGGTCGTTTCGCTGCTTTCATCGCCGATGCGGGGCTTGAGATACCAGACCGCGGCGTAAAGGAGAGGCGTATCCACCAGCGCGCAGAGCATCTTGAAGAGGACTCCCATTTCGAAAAGGTCGAGGAAAAGCCGCCAATGGTCTTTTCCTTCAGGGAGCGGTATTGCGTCGAAAACAAAGATGAGGAGAGCGAGGACGGCAGCCGTATCGACGACCTGGCTGAAGATCGTTGAGCCGTTATTCCGAAGCCAGAGGTGCTTGCCCTTGGTCAGTTTCTTCCAGAAGTGGAAGACCCTGATGTCGATGAACTGGGCTGAGAGGTAGGCGACCATCGAGGCGAAGACGCCGGCGGCATTGAGCCCGAAAACACGGTGAAAGGTTTCGTCATCGACGGGGGAGCCGCCCTGGACCGCCGGGACGGAGTCAGCCACGAGGACCAGCAGGCTGACGAAGACCGAGGCGATGAGCCCGGAGATGACCACCTGGTCGGCTTTGCGCTTTCCATAGAGCTCGGAGATGATGTCGGTTACGAGGAAGGTGATGGGATAGGGCAGGATCCCCACCGAGAGCTGGAAGGTATAGAGATCAAGAGGCCGCCATTCGAAGAACTTCAGGAAGATCAGGTTGCAGGAGACCAGCGCGGCGATGAAGATCCCCGTCAGGATCAGGTAAACGCGGTCTCGCAGGTTCATGGGTTGTTTCTCGCGGCTCCGTTGGTCGGTTGGCGTTTCAGCCTACCAATGACGCTGCGTGAAGGGAAGCCCGGCCGGCTTGCCGGGAAGAAAATACGTGACTTAAGCGCCGGGAAGCGAAAAATAGAGGGTTCACTCGGCCTGCGAGGGTTCGAGCAATACACCAGATCCAATACAGGGGTTTCCAATGAGAGTTTTCATCGCCGCCGGGTTTTTTCTTTCCGGTTTTGTCGCACCCGTTTCCGCGCCTGCTGAAGAGGTCAAGCTCGATGGCGCCTGGGTGATAACGGTCGATGACCGGGGCCGCCAGCGTGACTACTTTCTCGAACTCAGGCAGGATGGCTCGAAGGTCAGCGGCACCTTCATCAGCCCGCGCAGCGGCGCCTTCGCCATCAAGGAAGGCACGTTCCAGAAGGATGCTCTCAAGCTGGTTGTTCCGAGGAGTCTTGGAGGCGCGGAGAGGATCTTCGAGTTCACGGCGAAGCTCGGCGCGGATGGTGTTTTCAAGGGCACTCTTACGGTAGATGGGAATGAAGGCGGCCTCGTCGTCATCAAGAAGGACACCACCAAGCCCACGGTGGTGGGCCGCTGGATCGCGAGGGCCGCCGGCAAGGATGGAGATGAACCCCTGCAGTCGGTTATCGAGATCACCGCGGACAAGGAAGGGAAGCTTGGCGGCAGGAGCCTCAGCGACAGCGGTGATTTCCCCTTGAGCGCCATCAAGTTTGACGGCAAGAAGCTCTCCTATGCCCTGGTTATTGATTTCGGCGGTGAGAAGGTGACCTTCGTGGTGGAGGCCGAGTTCAAGGGGCGCTTCCTGCTCAGCGGCAGGTGGTTTGACAAGGCCGATGCCAAATTCGGCGGAACCTGGACGGCCAATCGCGCTCCGGCCGGTGGACGCGGGGGC
>JAYGDV010000228.1:0-22719 GCA_046582735.1 Planctomycetota bacterium | reverse complement strand
AGGAAGCGTTTTACATCCCATCCGGAGCCCACGAAGTCCATGGCCAGCCAGTCGAGCAACTCGGGGTGGGATGGGTGCTCGCCCTGGACGCCGAAGTCTTCCGATGTACGGACGAGCCCGATACCGAAGAACTGCTGCCAGAACCGGTTGACTGTCACCCGGGCCGTAAGTGGGTGGCGGGGTTGGACCAGCCACTGCGCGAGGCCCAGGCGATTGGCCGGAGCATCCTTAACCGGGGGCGCGAGCCAGGTCGGCACGGCGGATGAGACCTTTTCACGCTTCTCGGTGTATTGTCCACGTTCGAGGACATAGGCCTGGCGGGGAGTTTTGCGGTCTTCCATCACCATGCTCGACGGCATGGATTTTTCCATCTCGGCCAGCTGCTTTTTGATCTTTGCCTGCTCGAGGAGGTGCTTGCGGGTCCTTCCCTTGCTGTCTGGGTGGACATTGCGCAGGTAGTGGGCTGTAAGCCTGGATTTCTGTTCGGTGTTTCTCTTTTCGCGGCTGACCTTGAGGAGTTTCTGGATCGCAGCCGGCAGCCCCGAGTAATTATCCCTGGCGCTGAACTGCTCCCAGGCATATTGCGAGCGGCGCTGCTGGGCAGAAAGCGCACGGGTGACGATTCCTGCCTTGTCCCAGTGGACGGTGCCGTTGACCTGTGTAAAGGCCCATCCGTTGAGCTGCGCTCCGGGCTTGAGCCCGACGGTTTTGGCCGCAACCTCGAGCCGGATCCATTTGCCGGCCTCAGGGAGCTTGCCCACCTGGTGGTTGGCGGGGCCGTGGTTTCCCGCCCGGAAGGCCTTGTCTTCCCCCCAGGTCGCCCTGTGTTCCCAGGTGCCGTCGTTGAATTGCAACTGGATGGTCTTCGGAGGCTTGGCTGGATCGAGATAAACGTAGGTGAAGAGCTTCGTGTTCTCCGTGATCTTGAGACGGTCGGTTGCACCGGTGAAGAAATGCTGGGTGATCGCATCGCTTGTGCTGACCCTTGTGTGTGATTTCTTACCGCTGTGGACCGGGTGCCCGGCTCCTTCGACGAATTTCCAGGGTGGAGCGTCATTGCCCTGGGGCTTGGCCCCGGCCGGCAGCTCGTCATCGATCCAGACGCGCTCCTGCTCTCCGAGGTCGCCAAGGGGTTCGTTCGGTTTCGGATCCTTGTAGCCGGTGGCTGCCAGCAACTTGTTGATCCTGGCCTCGACCTCCGCCGATTTCTTTTCCAGCTCCCTGCGCTGGGTTCGCTGGATCCTTGTGGGGGCCTTGACGATGGGGGGCGGCAGGAGCTTGTTGCCATCCATGGCCCTCTCCGTAAGGCTGAAGTAGTAGGAGAAGAGCTGGTAGAACTCTTTCTGGGTAATCGGGTCAAATTTGTGATCGTGACAGGCGGCGCAGCCGGCGGTAAGGCCCAGCCAGACGGTCGATGTCGTCTCGACGCGGTCTACAGCGTAGCGCGCATAGTATTCATCATCGATCGAGCCGCCCTCGCCGGTGGTGACGTTGCAGCGGTTGAATCCGGTGGCGACCTTCTGGTCGAGGGTTGAATTCGGCAGGAGGTCGCCAGCCAGTTGCTCGACGGTGAAACGGTCAAAGGGCTGGTTAGAGTTGAAGGAATCAATGACCCAGTCCCTGTAGGGCCAGATGGATCTCTCGTTGTCGAGGTGCAGGCCGTGGGTGTCACCATAGCGTGCTGCATCGAGCCAGAAGCGTGCCATGTGTTCGCCGTACCTGGGAGAGTCAAGGAGTCGCTGGACAACGCTCTCATAGGCTTTTCCAGATTTATCGGCAAGGAAGTCATCGACTTCCTTCAGGGTTGGCGGGAGGCCTGTCAGGTCCAGGGTCACCCGCCGGACCAGGGTTCCCTTCGAGGCACGCTCCTGGGGGGAAAGCCCTGCGCGAGTCAGCGATGCGTGGATGAAATTGTCGACAGGATTGTTGACCGTCCAATTCTTGACCGGCTCGGGGATTTTCTGCGGCTTGGGGGACTCGAAGGCCCAGTGCCCGGCCCATTGGGCGCCACCATCGATCCATTTGCGGATCAACTCAATTTCAGTCTTCGTGAGGGTCTTGCCGGTATGGGGCGGCGGCATTCTTTCATCGGGATCGTCTGATGAGATTCGGCTGTAGAGATCGCTCTGGCCGCTCTTTCCCGGGAAAATCCTGGCGCGCCCGTTCTCCGCTTTCTCGATGGAAGCCTCGTGCTTGTCGAGCCGCATCTTCGCCTTGCGATTGGCCTCGTCGGGGCCGTGGCACTTGAAGCAGTTGTCCGACAGCAGGGGGAGGATGTCGCGACTGAAGTCGACGTCGTCGCCGGCAGCGGTGGAGCTTCCTGAAATTCCCAGGATTACAAAGAACAGGTAGATCGTTTGCCTGGTCGTCATGCGGGTTATCCGGCTCATAGGAATGGAGTTAGACCTGCGCCATTCAGCAGCTTTGCACGTGAATAATACAACAGCTGGAGGCTCGGTTCACTCAGGTTCTTGGCTGGAGGGGGCAGCTCATTTCCAGCGGGCACTATTGGGGATACCATCCCTTGCCAATGATGTAGCCGCGTTCCTTGAGCCAGGGCTGCCGCTCTTTGTAGTACTGTTCAAGCTTTTCGCGGTCGAACCAGCGCTCGAGGTCCTGGTTGATCGTGTGGCCGCAGCCGGTGCCGGTGCCCCAGCCGCCGCCCTTCAGCCATTGGGGTATTTTCTCGAACTGTCCTGTGCGGCAGGCGTGTACGGCCAGTAGCGCCAGGGGATCGATGATATCGAGAGAGACAACCCTGGGGCGGTCGTAGCTGAACTCCCTGCGGAGGAGCTCACCGCTGGTGAGGCCTTCCCAGGGTTCTTTCGTACGCCGGTTGTGCTGCATTGTGTAGGGGCGGTCGGGGGGCAGGGTAAAGAGACCGGATTTCGGGTCCTGCCGCTGGGAGATGAGCTTGCGTCCCAGGTCCTCCATCACCTCGAGAGTCTCCGCTCTGCTGTGAACACGGTAAATATCGGCAAGTGCAAAAATATAGGGGGGCTCAGCCAGTACTCCGTCGAGCTTGTATGCCGGTTTCTCCTGCGGTGTCGCTCCGGGGTCACCGAGACCCTCGCCCCTGAACAGGTCGCGCAGCAGCGGCCAGTAGCGTTTGCGGGCCGGGGCGCCGGCGAGCCTGTAGGCCCGGGCGACCGCGGCGAGAAAGGACGGAGATGGAGGGTTTGCCAGGAACGAGTCGCCTTCCTTCGCTCCCCAGCCGTGCAGGACCTTGCCGGGCTTGAAGACGTGGTCGGTTACATCTGTTCCGTCCAGGATGATGCTGCGCATTGTGTGGGACTCGCTTTTATACGCAGCAGCCATGTAGCCGAGAATCCACTCATCGATTCGCTGGTGCACCTCGGTGAGCTCTCCCCCGTGGCCGTATTTCCGTGCCTGTTCGATGGTGCCAAGGGTGCCCAGGAAGAAGGTCGGCATGCTGTAGATCCAGCTGGAGACAATGACGCGCGGCTCGGTGACACTGGCCTCTGGAAAGGCCTCGCGGTAAACCTCCAGGTGGCGGCGGATCGTCGGAGTGTAGAGCAGCATCGGCCAGATCGATGTCTTCGGGTCGCGGTGGTAGGAGAGCACCTTGAGGTAGCGGTCCGCCCATTGCCGCGGCGCTGTCTCGTCCTGCAGGCAGCCCAGGGAGAAGCCGCTGAAGGCCAGGTCGAGCCCGACGTCGATGAAGCCGAGCACCTCCATCCTGCTCGGCAGGTCCCTGACCTCCTGCAGCGGGCGTTGCCAGGTCTTGCTGAAGTCGATGTTCTTGTTGAAGCCGGCATGCCGGTTGTAGTGCATCGTGTGCCAGTCGCGAACGTACACCTCCCAGCATCCCTTCACGAAGCGTTCTGTCTTCAGGGGTGAGACATCATGCCAGAAGTCGTAGAAGGGGAAGACGACTTCGAGTTCAAAGATGTCCCCTGCGCGTCCATCGCTGTAGGAGCGGTCGCCTACGAGATCGATCGTCATGTGGTTGCCGAACACGATGAGGCCGCTGTGGGGCATCGCGTAGTGTTCGAATACGTGGGCCGTTGCTTCCATGGCGGCCTCGGCGTACTTCGCGTTGCCGGTTGTCTGGCTGAGGGCGGCCAGGGTGCGCAGCAGGTTCTGGGTGCGGTCAAACTGCGTCTGCACGATCGGCCGGGGGGCGCCGCCGAGGGCCGGAGGCATGGAGGCAATCGAGGCAGGGGAAAGGAGCCGCTCACGGTGCAGGTAACGTGTGAACATCGGCGTCTTCGTCGGTCCGTAGACATCGCGCCCATGGGTGATGACGGTGTCGCCGTAGCGCACGGCGGCGGCGAGGAATTCATCAGAGGCTATCTCGGCCCTGGTAAGTGCGCGCTTTCCGACCCAATTGGCATGGACCCGACGGCGCGCGGCATCGCGGTCGATACGGGTGGCGGCCCGTTCAGCCTGTGTCATGGAGCCGGGGGAGACGAGGGTGATCTTGTGGTTGGGTTGGGGGAAGCCGGGCTGGGTGAGTTGCTCCTGGTCGGTGATCAGCCGGATGCCTGCAAGTACGCCGTCTTCCTCGGCATCTTCAGGGCATGAGATGCTGAGGCGGTAGCCTCCACCGGCCTGTTTTTCTGTGATGCCGAATTCGCTGACCGGCAATACGTCCCAGAAGAAGGACTGCTTGCCGTTTCCGCGTGAGGGATGGCGGGCAGTTTTTGTGCTGTCATTGACCTCGATGGTCATCGAGCGAATCGGTCCGTGCTTGGTGATCCACTTGAAGGCGAGCTTGTGGGCCGGGTCGGGTGGGACCGCTATGTTGAACTCAAGGGGAGTGCCGCGGTCGGTGTAATAAATGTAGAACCCGTTGAAGAGCGCCACATCCCTGTCGAAGCGCGTGAAATGGATCCACGCATGGGGGGCGGAAGTGGAGTCAAGGGGCTCCTGTTCAGCGGACGAGGGAGCCAGGCAGGAAGCAAGGGCGAGTAAAGGCAGCAGTCGCTTCATGCCTGCATGAATCTTTCGTTGAGGGAAAAATGGCTCCCCGGTCTGGAGTCGAACCAGAAACCAAGTGGTTAACAGCCACCTACTCTACCAATTGAGCTACCGGGGAACGTTTTTCAATGTTCAGCGAAAGAGGAGAATATAGTCGAGACCCTTGTTCTGTCAAGCAGTTGTGCTGCAAAGACAACCGCAGACTGCAGATCGCGTTAAAAAGCGCCTTTAACCGGATCTCCGCCTGTTCAGGGTATTCGGAATAATCCCTCGAATTGGTTACGGACCGGCAGGTTCAGGTTACCAATATGAACTCTGAACAGCCCTGAGCTGGGGTATTTACCAGGTTAGTTAGGGAGTCTTACCCAGCTATGAGGGTTCTACCGGGGGAGGAAAGGCTGGGTTGAAGGTAATAATAGGTGAGTCCGGGGAAGCGAACAAAGAACGAATATTGAAGCAGAGCTCAGTGGAGGGGACATCTGCTGTCTCCCGTGATAAGAGCACATATCGTTGCTAATACGGGTCTTATAAAGACGACAGCGGCCACTTGTAATGAAAGAGTACGCTCACTTGCCTTGCTGAATGCCACCAACAAGTCCAGGCGTTACATATTCTGACAGTAATTCTCTCTCGATTAATTGAAACCTCTTCCCCATCATGGGGGTTTCAAAAGGGTTGCAGGGATTTCCCTACGGGGTTTTTCCGGCTCCCCGGTTTATATAGATCAATTGTGATACCCATATGTGGAGTTGCGGTTCCTGATGAAAAAGATACTGATTCCCCTCTCGATTTCGATCCTGATCATCGGCCTCATAGGTTGGTTAATGGTTTCAGGTTCTTCCAGCGACACTCCCGGCGATACTGGAAGCAACGAGGTTGCCCAGCAGGCTGTGGAGGAGACAAAAGAGGAAGCCACGGCTGCTGAAAAGAAAGCTGCAGCTGAGGATGCCGCAGTTGAAGCGGCGGCTGCCGATGAAGGGGAGGGAGCCGTTTTGGTCATCGGTCCTAAACTCCATGGGGTCGTTAGCGACCTTGAGGGGAACCCGATCCCGGGAGCCAGGGTGATGCTGAGGATCAGCAGCTCGTGGGAGGGGATGGAAGATGCCGACCGGTACACCATGTTCCGCCAGCGGGTGCTGGGGAAAGAATCGGTTCCGGTCAGGGGGCCTGCTTCTCATCGAACACAGGCCGATGGCTCGGGAAAGTATGCATTTGCTCTTTCTGCGATCAAGAAGGGCCGCTATGACATCCTGGCCAGCGCCGAGGGTTTTGCTCCCGGTGACCAGAGATGGAAGTGGGCAAAGGAAACATCCAGGGTTGATTTCCAGCTGGGAATTGGGGAGATCATCCGGGGGATTGTTCGTTCGCCGGAAGGGGCCCCGGTTGAGGGCGCGGTGGTGCTGGCGAGCAAATCCGACAATCGCGGCTGGGGCAGATACGGCCCGGGTGGCGGGCGAGGTGGTGCCGTCGACGAGGCCATCAGTGATGCCGACGGGTTGTTTACGCTGAATGTTTATGCCGGCGAGTTTGACCTTCGTGGCAATAAGTCCGGATTCTCAGAGGGAGATCTTCGTTCGGTTGCCTCGGGGGTGGCTGATGTCGAGCTGCTGCTCGGCAAGGGGCGTGGCGTCAGCGGTTTGGTTGTTGATGCAGGGAGCAATCCCATCGCGGGAGTCAAGCTCTCTCTCTTTGAGAGCCGGGGCGGTTGGGGTGGACGCAGCGGCGGTCGGGGCGGACCGCCCCGTGCGATCACGCGCCTGTTTTCGACTCCCCTGGCGACATCTGAGTCCGGCGCCGATGGCTCGTTCCTCTTCAGCGACATGGAAGACGGCGACTTCAGGATCATGGCCGAGAAGGATGCTTTTGTTACCACAGAGGTCAATGGGGAGCTCGAGGAAGAGGCTGAATCAGCCGAGGTTTCCATCAGCATGGAATCCGGCCGGGTAATTGCCGGTGTGGTCAAGACTCCCGATGGAACTCCCATGGCGGGCGCCTTTGTTGTGATTGCCCGCGAGGAACGGCGTGAAGGTGGGGATGACAGGGGACGTGGACGTGGCGGACGTGGCGATGATCGGGGTGGAAGGGATGGTGAGGAAGAGGAAGGAAAAGAAAAAACACCTGAAGACCTTGAGAAGGAGCGGCGCAGGGAAGAGGAGCGCCAGCGAGAGCCGGTCAGCGTTTACCGCTCTTCTCTTGCCCTGGAGACAGAGCGGGATGGCACATTCGTGGCTGACACCCTTGAGAAGGGTACCTACACCTTGAGTGTCCAGGGAGAGTTCTTTGTTCCCCACCGTGTTCGCGAAATTGACCTCGATGAAAAAGAGCGTGCAGACCTCGACATTGTTGTCGACCCAGGGCTCCAACTGAAGGGAGAGGTTGTTTCTTCCGTAGATGGAAAGCCTGTCCCTGGTGCCAATGCGGTTCTTCGCTGGCGAGATGACCGGAGAGTCATCCCGATCGGAACCAAGGGTGAATTCATCATTGGTGGTCTTGTGGCCGGGAAGATCGGAGAGCTCCAGGTAGATGCCAAGGGCTTCAGCATGTTGCATGTCGATGACATCGAGCTCAAGCCCCAACCCGCTGTCCAGGAGATCAAGGTACAGCTGGTTCCGACTGGAATGATCTCAGGGGTCGTCGTCGATGGTTCGGGCACTCCGATTCCAAGGGCGAGGATCCGTGTCTATGACGCGGTTGAAGAGCTGGAGAAGATCGAAGATGAGGCTGAAGGCGATCGTCGGCGCCGCGAAGACGATCGCAGGCGGCAGGAGAGGAATCGCGGCCGGCGCATGGTCGATACCCGCAGTAACGCCGAGGGGAAATTTACACTCAAGGAGGTGAATCCAGGGCACCTGCGCCTTCGAGCTGAGCATTCATCCTACAAGGATCTACGCAGCGATGCCTTTGATCTCGAACCGGGTGAGCATGCTGACGATTTCACCCTGGAGCTCGTGACCGGTGGGCGGATGCTGGTGCTGGTGAAGGATTCCGGTGGCGCACCAATCTCCGGGGTCAGGGTGGTTACCCGCTTCGATCCTCCCGAGGAAGAGGAGGAGGAGGGGGATGAGCGCCGCGGCAGAGGGCCTGGCAGGGGTGGACGCGGTGGTGGAGATAGAGAACGATATGATCTGCGGACAAGCAACCGGGAAGGCCTTGCCATCTTCGGTGGAATCGACGGAGGGCATTACAGGGTCTCGGTTAACCAGGGCGGCTACCAGCCGTTTATCGCCTTCACCGATGTGATCGAGAACAAGGATACCCCGTTCAATGTTACGCTTCTGCCCGAGAATGTAATTACGGGTATTGTTACCGATCTCGTGGGCAACCCCATCGAAGGCGCCCGGATCAGGGTGGGTAAAGAACGCGAAGATGGCGAACGGGAGGGGTCCGAGGCGCGGAGCGCTGCGGATGGAAGTTTCCAGGTCGGCAACCTCGGCGTCGGAACCTATGGCGTTCGGGCAGAGCGCAGAGGTTATGTCGAACAGTCCCTCGAAGAGGTGGCGGTTAATTCGAATATCAAGATCGAGATGGTTGCCCTTGGCGAAATCGTCGGCCAGGTCCTCAGCGCTCAGACCCAGCTGCCAGTGCCGGAGTATTACCTTGTTGTCAGGTCCCGGCGGGAGGGTGATAAGCCCAGGGGTGAAAATGAAGATGAAGACCGCGGCGGACGCGGTGACCGTGGCGGGCGCGGCCGTGGCCGTGGCGGAGAGGAACAACGCGAAGGTGGCAACAATGTGAAGCGGGTCAAGGATCCTGAAGGCCGCTTTGAAGTAGATAATCTTGCCCCTGGCGCATATACGGTTGAGGTGATCGCCTCGGGTTATACCGGGCAGCGAGTCGACGCGGATGTGATTTCCGGTCCGGCCAGGAAAGAAATAGTTATTTCGATCGAGGAGGGTCTCTCCGTTACAGGTGAGGTTCTCGATCGCTCCGGACAGCCGATTGCGGGTGCCAGCATCTATCTCCTTGCCAGGGAGCAGGCAATTGGTGGCGAGTCGAGGGGTGGCCGTGAAAGAGAGCGGGGAAGGGGAGGCGCCGGTGACAGCCGTGAGCAGTTGAGAGAGCGCATCCAGCAGGCCCGGGAATCGGGCCGGGGAGGCCGTGGTGGCGCAGGACGTGAGCGCCAGGATGACAAGACCCAGAAAGAGGCAGCGGCGCTGCTGGCCGGCATTGGCGGAGATGACCAGAACAGCATCGAGAGTGACGATGATGGCTACTTCCAGATGAAGGAGGTTCCCGAAGGCTATTACAACCTCCTGGTGCATCATGACTCCTTCCTGCCCTACGTTGCCCGGGTCAGCGTCCGGGAAGACAGGGGAGTTCGGCCTGAAACCGTCCGCCTGGACCCGGGTGAGACCGTGACCGGGAAGGTCAGCTACGAAGAGGGCCGTGCTGCGGCGGCAGGGGTTACGCTTATTTTCACTGACCAGCAGGGGCTCAACAAGCTGGTGCGAACCGATGATCGCGGACGCTACAGTGCGACCGGGTTCATGCCCGGCACCTATGGTGTCCGGGTCAGGATCGGGAATTCGAGTATTCCCCAGCAAACCTTCAATGTCTCCAGGGGATCGAATAAATTCGACTACGAGATTGCCGCCGGCACTGCGGCAGCCGGGAAGAAGTAGGCCGGGCCTCTATTCCGTCCCGGTTTCGCCTTCGGCTTCTTCAGTCGGAGGCTTCGGCATCCTGCGGAGTTTTTTATCCCTGCGGGTCAACTGGGTCAGGCTCTTATCCCCGTAGCCGCGCCGCCCTGAAAAAACAGTGTAGGCATAGCGCATCTGCCGGGCACAGATCTCAGGGGCGATCCCGGATGAGCCCGTTCCGATGCCGGGAAGTGCGATGCTGCAGATGCTCCCGGCAGGAGCCCCGGCAATCGCCATAAAGGCTCCCCGGGCTGCAAGGTAGGGGTTCAGACTGCCGGCGAGGTCACACGGGGTCCGTGTTGCCGATACGTAAACCAGGTTGCCGCACGAGCCTTTGCCGGTCGACTGCTCGCTGCAGGGGACCACGAAACCCTGGCCGACGAGCAACTCGCCGTTGTATTTCGACCGGATCTTCTCGCGGAGGAGGTCCTGGAGCTCAAAACCGAACAGCTCGCCCGCCTGTAATTCAATTCCCCGGTCAAGATATCCGAAGGAGTTGCCCGGTATGGCAACGGCGTCTGTTTCAAGATCGAAGATGTCTCCCTGGACAATCTCTACCTCGGGATTCTTTTCAAAGCGGCTTCGCCACGCTTCGACGACCTGCTGGCTTTTATCACAGAGGGTGACCTTGATATCCATTTAAAGCAAAATCCTGCTGGTGCCGGGGGTTGAATCTTGTTTTATCTTGAACGCCGATGATCATAGATGAGATTGTGCTTACATCTCAAGAGAAGCATCAGCAAAACCGGGAATGGAGTCGTTCAGAAAAATGAGCCAGGCAGAAGAATTTGCCACCGAACAGAGTGAGTACGAGGGTCTGCAGGAAGATGTCCGTTCGATGGAATTGCCTGCGATCGAGGTTTTTAACAACCAGTATTCCGACAGGGACTACGAGATCACCATGGAGACCCTGGAGTTTACCTGTATCTGCCCCAAAACCGGCCAGCCTGACTTCGCCTCCATTCGAATTATCTATACCCCCCGGGAGTTCTGCATCGAGTTGAAATCACTCAAGCTGTATCTCGGGTCCTTCAGGAACGTGGGCATCTTCCATGAACATGCAGTCAACCGGATCCTGGATGATTTTGTCGAGGCGGTTCAGCCTGCCCGGGCACGGGTTGGTGGCAGCTTCAACTCACGCGGTGGGATCCAGACCACGGTCGAGGCCGTATTCAGTGGTGGCTGAGCGGGCCAGGTAGAGCGCCGGCTGGCAGGCTATTTCTTCAACTGGAGAACGACCCGTTCTTTTTCGGCTGCGTCGGCTTTCTGCAGCAGGTTGAGAAATGCCGGGAAATCGGCAGCGGCAATCGCCCCCGGTTCAACAATGAGCCGCCGCTCGATGACCAGCTTTCCATCTTTATGGCTGTAGGTCAGTGAATATTCAGCCAGGGGATGCTGCAGCTTCACGTTGCTGGGAAGCTTGCCGAGCTTGAAGTTTTTCCCCAGGTGAGCCTCGATACGGTCGTTCTTGGCTCGTCTCTGGCGGACCAGGTAGGGGTGTTTGCGAACGGGTGGAGCGCCCAGGGAGCGTACCAGCTGGGAAGGTTGCAGTACGGGCGGCAGGAGAAAATCCTCACCGCTTCGAACCAGGAGCTTGGGGGCCACCAGCTTGAATTCAAGGGTAAAGGGCTGAGACTTGTCGTTGATTCCGACAAAGCCTCCCTTTTCCACCTTGGCGCCCGGGAAGAGCTGTGTTGCAAGGCCCTTGGTCATCAGGTTGATCTGGAAAGCATTCAGGGTACTGAAGCGGTCTTTCTGCATCCAGCCCTGCGCCGCCTTGGTTTCCATGAGGAAGTCGACATTGACGGCAACATCATCTCCCAGGGTCCAGGTGGTCCTGCTGGCGCTTTCATATATTTCTTCCGGCAGCCCGTCGATGTCCTTGATCGTGAATCCATCCGGGTTGAGGATAAAGGCCTTACCGTTGCCGTAAAACTCTGGCAGGAAGCCGAAGGGGAGATCGCGGTATTGAAGGGAGACATACAGGGGTTTCTCCCCGGCAGGCTCTAGGAGGAGATGGGGTGCGCGAAAAAAACTGCTGCTGGGGTAGTCCCAATTGGTTTTTCGCTCGAGGTCCTCGTCCATGCGCAGGAAGGCCCAGCGCGAAGGCACGCCTGCAGCATCGAGCAGGGCCTTGAAAAGGAAGGTCCGGTTACCGGATTTCTCGAGCAGTACACGAATAGCAACCGACGATCCATCGTCCTTGGTGACGACCTTGTTGATGTGGTCGTAGAGGGCCCTGGCCTTTTCCATGGGGCCATCGAGCCCCTTGGTAATCTTGCTGGTTGTTGATCGTAACTCCGGGGTCAGGATCGTGGCCTGGCGGGTATAGGTTTTAAGATTTCTCTCGATGTCCTTCCAGGTTGTCCTCGGGAGTATCCGGGTGCTCGGTACGTAGCCGGTATAGTGCGGCATGGCGCGCTCAGACTGGATTCGCCCGGCATTTTGAGATTCAAAGGTGACCACCCTTGTGCCGTCCTCCAGGGTCTTGTCGCTTTGCTTGACCCTGACGATCCCGTTGGTGTCGTTGGCCTGCTCAAGGGCCATGCTGACGATGTCGCTGTCAAGGCCCGGGGGAAGGATGTAGACCAGCCTTGAGATCAAAAATGACTGTCGGTAGTTGAAGTCCTGGAAGAAGAATGGCCCGTGCCGATAGCTCTGTCCGCGGGCGTTCGCATTGTCAACAAGATAGGCAAACTCTGTGTGGGCTCCGGGCAACATGCCGGGCATGATGTAGTTTCCACCCGAGAGTGCGGCTACCGGTTCAAGGCTCTCCCCTTCAGCGGTAATGGTGCGCAGCTTGAGGATTTCCCCGGCGGTCCTGACCTTGGCGATCTGATCCTTTGCCTCCTCGCTGAGAAGCTTGAAGGCCTGGTGAATGTATTCCCGTGAGGAGCCATCCCGGTAGACCTTGACGACACCGATGTCCAGGAGGCTCAATGCCTGGGCTTTTTCAACCATGGGCCCCTCCGCCGGCACCTTCAGCAGCCAGTCTTCGATGACCTCATCGTAGGGCTCCCAGAAGCGTTCCTGCTTCGGCTCCCTGGCCTCGATGAACTTCCTGAGCTTCAGGTCGCCCGGGGCCAGCGCCAGGCTTTCGCGGTACATGGCCATCTCGAGCTTTTCGTCCCCGGCTGCAGAGTAGAGCCGGGCCAGGGCTTTCTTGTGGGAAGGATCCCAGTCCCGGTTTCCAACGGTATTTGAGTACCAGGTGATGACCTCCTTCGTGCTGGAGCGTTTCTCCTCGAGCAGCTGCCTGGCGATCATCTCTGCGACTGAATGATTGTCTCCAGAGTGCTTGAGGCGGAGCCTCAGAAGCTTCAGGGCTTCGTCGGAGTTACCGAGCGATTTGTTCAGCTCAGCCATAACAGAGAGCAGGGAGGTCCGGCTCTGATTCCGGCCGTAGCCTTCGGAGTAGTATTCCAGGGCCTTGTGCAGGTTGGAGCGTTTCCTGTAGAGAGAGGCTTCGGTTACCCAGGGAGTGGATGAACCGGGCGACAATTCCCCGATCCTCTTGAGAACCTGTTTCTCCTCGGTTTCCCAGCCAAGCTCGGAATAGCTGCCCTGCAGGGATCTGAAGCCGGCGAGGAATTCTGGATGCTTCTCGGTTATTTTTCTCACGGCCGTGGCGGCTTCTTCGGTTTTCTGGTCACGTTGAAGGATTTTCGCAAGGCCGAGATGGGCGGGAAGGAAATCACTGTCCAGCTCGATGACTTTTTCCAATGCATTCTTGGCACGGCTCTTGGCCTGTGCCGCAGGCAGGTAGGCGGCACCCTGGAAAATCCCGGCGGCATGGTACAGGACCCAGGGGTCGTCGGGCGCCAGGGCGATCGCCTTTGTTGCGTAGTCTACGGCGAGGTCGCTGCGGGTGTTGTGACTGTTCGCTTGCAGGATTGCGTTGCTGATCGCCTTGAGGGCCAGCTCGAGGTTGGTGCTCGGGGATGCCCACAGGACCTTGGCCCCTTCCCAGGTTCCGCCTGGTTTCTCAGGGAGTTCGTGAAGCTTGAGCCCGGCCTCCTCCTGCAGCTTCCCCTCTTGAAATGGATATCCCCCCGGGTCCGTGAGGCGGAGCAGGATGCGAGTACTGCTTTTTATGAGAAGCCGGTTCCAGCCTTTCTCGAGGTGAATCCTTGCTCGGTGGTGAACCGAAAGGTATTCGTTTCTCCTGGTGTCGTCGATAACGGGAATGCCATTGCACCAGGCCTTGATTTCACTGCCTGCCAGAAGGTGCAGGACCGCGTTGCGGCCGGCATCTGAGTGAACCTGGCAGAGAAGGTAGGGAATTCCCCTATTGGGGTAGACATGGGCAAAGGGGTTAAGGGTGGAGTAAACATCTTTTCTTTGAACAGGCCGCCAGCTCAACTTCTGCCAGCCGTCCTGGTACTGGCGGGAGAGGTCAATCTCCTTCTCGGGTGCAAAGGGGCGGCTGAGGGGGCCGTTCGTGTCCTTTCCGAAGGGGCCGATGATGAGGAACTTCGTAAGGATGCCGTTCTGGCCTTTGAGTGTGAGAGCATCTTTATGGCGTCCGGCCCGTCTGTAGAGGTCGGCGAGAAGGTTAGAGAGTCTCCAGTGGGTGTCGCCCGGGAGTTTTGCGGAGAGGAGCTTTTCCAGTCCACCGACGAGGGCGAGTGAGTTCCTCATTGAGCTGGTGCTGTCGGCCAGTCGCTGGGCGAGCAGTTCAACCTGGGGATCTGTCTTGAAGCGCTCAATCCCATCGAGAAGCTCAAGCGCGAATCGGTCAAAATCGCCATTGCGCTCATTCTGGTTGTGCAGCGCCAGCTCGTGCAGGCCGTTCTTTTCGGCGGCCGCGGCTGGAGATGTCCCCGCAAGCAGGGCCACCAGGAGAGTCAGAAGCGAAAGGTGATTCCTGTTTATCATGGTTCTGTTATTTCCCTGTCTTTCGCAGAACGATTTTCTCGTTGCTGAGCTGGTCGACGCTGGCCGAGAGCTTTCGGAATTCCTGGTATTCAGCCAGGGGTACCCGGTTTTTTTTCATTTCAAAGAGGCGCTCGAACACGAGGACCCCGGGGCGCGACGAGTCGACACCCAGGCGGAAGCGTCCGAAACGGGTATCGATGTCCCTGTTCTCAGGAGTTGATTTCAACTTGATCCCCGCAGGGAGCCGGTAGGTGGCCTTGAGGCGGGAGCTCCTCGGGTTTCCGAGGACCACGTCGTTTTCCCGCTTCTCGAGGGCTCCAAGCACTCCAAGGTTGCCGACCGAACCGAAGAAGTCATCTACTAGCGAGAAGGTGATCTCCTCTGGTGAAGAGTTGGCGAAGCTCGGGGCCGCGAAGCGAATTTCCATGGTGACGTTTTCGTCAAGGTTGGAGAGGTTGGAGAATTCCTGGGAGATGACCCGGGCCCCGGCGAATTTTCTTCCCAGGGTTTTTTCAAGGAGGGTCTTGCGCTGTGCGTCGAGCTCGAAGTTTCTGCGCAGGAAGACGGCGAAGTCTCCTTTCGCCTTCATCCTGATGGTGATCTCGGCGGAACCATCGCCGCCAAGACCGATGTCCCATTCCTCGTCTACAGAAAGATCTTTCGGCCTGTTCCAGGGGATCTGCTGCACAAGTGTTCCCTCATCCCGCACGATGAGTACCTGCGCGCCGCTGTCCATCGAAGGCAGCTCCTCGACACTGTGAAAGGACGCCGTTCCATCGAGGTAGAGCTCAGGCCGGTCGCCGGCGGGAGGCAGGTAGGTGATGCAGTGATTGAAGTGGTTGACCATCGGCAGCGAGAGGTCCTCTTCGCCCCTGGAGCGGTTGGCGAAGATCAGGACAGGGTGGGCCTTGATGCCGACCTTGTCGAGCATGACGCACAGCAGCGTGGCCTTGTCCTTGCAGTCGCCGAAGCGCCGGGCGAACACCTTGGAGGCGTTGTAGGGCTTGAAACCATGGACGCCGAACTCCCAGGCGTTGTAGCGGATATCGGTGACCACAAAGTTGTAGAGAGCGCGGATCTTTTCGATTTCCGAGTCCTTTCCGGAGACGAGTTCGGTGATCTTCCTGTCAAGCTCGGGGCTGCTCTCGAACTGTTTGCGAATCAGGTTCCTGTACCATTTATTGAATGATTCCCAGTTCTCAAAGGTGGAGATCTCCAGCAGCGGCATGATCTCCTTTGCCCAGGGCATGCCGGGTTCGGAGTCGGTCTTCGGGATCCCCTTCGCTGTCCAGGTATAGGTCTTTACCTCATCCTCGGTGTTTGTCTCGAGCGCGGGAGTGGTTTTCATATTGCGTTGGTGGAAGAAGAACTCGCGCCCGCCGGGCACGCGCAACTTGAAAACTTTTTCGGTTGTGGCCAGGGTATTGCGGAAGATCTCCCGGCGGCCGAAGTAGTCGCCGAAGAAGCTCTGCTGGATGTCCTCCTTGATCGACTGGACCTCGATGATATCCCCCGCTGAGAGGGGAGGCAGGTCTACCGAGCCCCGTCGCCAGGACTGCGTAGCAGAGGCCCTCCTGCTGAACCGGGGGAGCTTCGCATCTTCGTTGGTTCCATCGGGATGGTGGACCCTCGCCAGCTTGAATTCGAGTACCTGTTCGCCCTGGGAGAAGGTCGCGGAGAAACGGTCAAACATCTCGATCCCGCGATCGTTCAGCACCTGGATCATCGTCTGGGAGAACTCCCTGGCTGTCCCGTCCTTGTTGACCTCCACCGCGGTGAGCTCAAGGAGGATCCGGGCAGCCTCCCCGCTTTCGGATTTGTAGTTTTCAGCATGGGCGGCGGCCGCGAGTTCTGACCCATCCCGCTGGAACTCGTCTTCGAATGGTTTCTCTTCGCTCCTGAGGAACTCAATTCGTTTTCGAAGATCAGGCAGGTTGGGATGTAATTCCAGTGCCCTGTCCCAGGCCTCAAAGGCTCTCTCTTTCCGGCCGGTCTCCCAATAGGCACGGCCAAGCTTCTCCAGCAGCGTATGCTCCTCGGGTTGGATTTCGAGAGCTGTGAGGTACAGGGATGCGGCGGCGGAGTGGTTGTCCCTGCCCTGCTCGATCCGGGCCAGGCGCGTGAGCGCAAAGGTGTTGTAAGGCGAAAGGAGGACGCTCTCCTGCAGCAGCGCGATGGCGGCCTTGTAATCGCCTTTCTGCAGCAGCGCGCCGGCGAGGCTGTTGCGGACGGGTTGGTTTAAATGGCTGCGCTTGAGGAGCCCTTTCAGGACCTTGATTTTTTCGTCCTGGCTTCCGGTCTGCCCGAGACGGGAGGCCCGGGCACGGAGGGCGGGGGGTGAGGTGGGGTCAATCGCGGCTGATTTTTTTACCTCGTTACGGCTGCGGTCGGGAAAGCCGAGCTTCTCTTCGATCCGGGAATCAATGGCGACGGCCTTCAACAGGTCCGGATTTATTTTTCGCGCCCGGGCAAGGTGGAGCCTGCAAAGCTCCGTATTTGAGAAAGTATCGAGATAGTATTCGGCAAGCTTGAGGGAAGCGAGTGCAGAGCCTCTCTCCTCAGCGGCAAGCATAGCCTTTCTCCAGTTGTTGTCATCCCGCTGTGCAGCTATGGCGGTATCGGAGTGGTAGCTCCTGGCGAGCTGGAAGTGGTATTGGGCAGGCTTGTTGTCGATCTGGATTGCCTTGCGCAGGAGGTCTGTGTCGGGATGCTCATCGGAGTCGTGGGCGCCATGGAGATGCACGAGGGTTCCCAGCAGGTAGTGCCGCCTTGCCGCCCGCACCAGCAAGAGCGGATCTCCTGCGATTCTTTTTCTCACCGTCGCTATGGGGCCCAGCGATGAAGCCGTGGGTGCCCCGGGTTCAGCGAAATCTCCCTGTGCCTCGAGATTCTTGAACCTGCCAAGCTCTCCGGGTTCAGGCCTGCCTTCCTGCCAGCCATCGGCAGGTTTTCCATCACGAGCTGTGATCCTGGCGGAAAAGCCCCACCCACCTTCTGACTCGCCGATCTTGATCAGCAGGCAATTCCAACCCTTCTTGATTGGGAGGTCTATTACCGACTGGTCGAAGAAGTATTCCCGTTGCAGGTCTTCGGAAGCGAGGAGTTTCCCATTGAGCCAGGCCCTGTAGCTTTCATCGCTGCCCATCCTGAGGGAAAGATCCTGGTCGGAGCCGGATTTGATAAAGGTGACCGCATAAGCCAGTGCCTCATCCGCAGGCCGCATCATCGCGTTGAAATCGACATAGCCCGCCACGAGGGCGCGCGGCAGGTTCCGCCAGGTGACTTCACGGGCCTTTCCCATGGCCGGCTTTTCGAAATCAATGCCCTTCTCAGGTTCATAGTCGTCCAGGAATCCAGTGCCTCTTTCATTGTCGAAGGGGCCGATGATGTTCCACTTGCCAAGCTGCCCGAGGCTGTTCCAGTGGCGCTGGGCACTGGCTGTTGAGCCGGTTCCATCGAGGCTCAGCCAACCTGCTCCGTAAGAGGCCAGCGCGCTCGTCACCGGTTCGATTTCGCTGAGTTGCCTCGCCCAGGTGGCAAGCAGGGGGGCTGTTTCAGCGGATCGTTCAAGCCGCCGGTTGAGGTTGACGATCCTGCGAATAGCAAGGTCGACCTCGGGCATCCATTTTTCCTTCTCCTTGAGAGGAGTCTTTTCAGAAAGAATGGAATTGACGAGGTTTCGGTATTGATCGAAGGCTGTGCCGAAGCGGCCCTCGGAGACTGATTTTTCAGCTGCTGCTATGGAGGCTTCGGCCGACTCGGCGCATTGTCCTGCCGGTGCGCAGCAGGCGGTGAAGAGGAGTGCTGCCGCGAAGATGAGCTTCATCTGGAGGTTACTCCGAGGTTTGGTGTTGGCAGTGGGCAGGTTCGTCATAATTTCCAGTTCGGTTTACCTGTTAATGTTGGCGCCCTCGGTCGCGGCTTCGTCTACTTGATGACCCTCGCGCCACACCAGTTGGCGCGGTCGAGAGCCGCACTTAAGTTCTTGTCTCCGAAATCCACCTCGAGGGACAGGGTCTGTCCGTTGGCGACAGGAAGATCCAGCTCCTGCGGCGGGTCGGAGAATTTCATGACCTTCTCGATGATTCTTTTTCCGTCAAGCCATACCCGGAAAACGACCGTTCCTGTGCTGGAACCTGCTCCTTGCAGGGGCGGACGGGCGGAATCGTCCAGCCCGATCGTTGCCTGAAATTTCTGAAAGTTGCCGGCAAGATCGTACTCGAGCTTTGAGTAGGCGTGCACCCCCAGCCCCTTCGCATAGGTCTTTCCTTTCATCCGGAGCTGTTTCCCCAATACGTTTAGATCTCTCTTAAAGGGAAGCCTGGCAAGGAAGAGATTGCCGAGATGCTCGGTGGTTTTCTTCGGCTCAATGTCGGAGAGATACTGGCATCGTCCTCCCAGGAAGCTGACGTGGGAAAGTTTTTCCAGTGGTATGCCGAGTGAGCCCAGCAGGTCATGCTGCAGGGAGAGGCCGGCTTTAGTGAGGCCAAGGAGGCCTCCATGGAGATGGCCGCCGTCTGTGAGGAACACGTCGACCTGTTGAGTGGTCGGGGGTTCTTTTTTCTTTTCCGTCTCTTCTCCCAGCTCGGCGAGGTTGAGCGCACGGACCTTGGTGGTGGGTAACTTGACCTGTCCGACTCCGTCAGCACTGAAGGAGATCGAGCCGGGTTTAATATCTTCAAGAAAGCCGGTAAGCCGGGTGCCTGCACTGAGGTGGGCGATGTCATTTTTCGGCCTCTTGCCGAGAAGGTTGCCGCGAAATCGCGTCCACTGTGCTTCGTCAGAAAACGCATGCCGAAAAAGGAGGAGGCGGAGAGCTGAGAGGTTGAAGCGTACCTGTCCCTTTTTCTGCTGGAGTTGCTGGGAGAGGTAACGGTTTGAGACGGCCAGGATCTCTTCATCCTGCACCGGCTCAATCGCAAGCGGAGTTCCCCAGAAATGGTCGCCATTACTGAGAACAATCTCCGCGCTTTCCTGTTGAGTGCTTTTTTCTGCAGGGCGAGTGGTGTATTCAAAGTTCAGGAAGAGCAGGTCTTCGGCCCTGTAGGTGCTGGAGCCTGCCACCAGGATTCCTCCCCCTTTTTCTCCAGGTGAAAACCCGAGGGTTTCTTCCAGTAGTGCCAGGGTTGTGGAACCGCTGATGGACTGGATGGTTATCGACGGGTTTGCCGGGGCCTCCGGTTTCCCCGGGGGGGCGGCCTCTTTCCCTGGTTTTTCCCCGGTTTCATCCTGCAGTCCCGGAAAACCGGAAAAAACCGGTTGCCGGGACAGGACCAGTACGCCTGCGAGTAGGAGGAAGAGTCTCGCCTGAGCGCACATCCTGGTTTTTTGGTAGAAGGATCCGTTCATCACCGAAAATCTTCCCCGGGCCCCCTGTAAACCTGCGGCCTGACAGGAGTATTGCCGTTTGTCTTGAGTCCTGGCGCAGAAACTTTCATCAGGCCCTGCAGGTCCTTTTCAGAAGGTTTATAACCTTATTTATTTCTGCCGTCATCGCCATAGTCGTATGGCGAAATCCCGGAAATCCGGGGTTTTGCCCGTTTAAAAATTACTTGGGAATTCTAGGACTCAGGGACGCTAAGGTCCACCCGAAAACAAGACCCGCAGCCGGATTCAGCAATCGGCAGAGTTGACATATCGGAACTTCGCGTTATTAATACTCACGTTGAAGAGAAAACTGCCACCCATAGGAGGAGATATGTGATGGCACGCAGAAAAAATACAGCAGAGTGCAGGGAAGTACTGCGCAAGGTCTTCGAAAATGAATCGACCTCGGGTGGAGAGGACACCGCCGGTGGTCAACCAGGGAGCGGGGACCGGAGCTCTGCTGCCACCAACAGGATTGCGGGATCGCGTGCAGCTCGTCCCGAGCCCCTGCTTGGAGAACCGCAAGTTGCCGATGCCGGGTCGATTGACCGCCATGATACGATCCGCTCCAGCGCACCGGGGGCAGGCCTGGGGAGCAGGGGGGAGGGCTTTCCAGGTTCCACAGACCGTTCCGGGGGTGATCGGTTTGCCAGTAATATTTCTGATTATGTAGAAGAGCCTGTGGCGGCGAGCGTTGAACCGCCGGAGGTGGCTTGTTCAGATGAAGGTGTTGAGGATGTGACGGGGGAGTTTACCGACAGGGGCGCAGCAAGCGGGGGAGAAGATCTTTTGTTGGAGCAGGAACAAGAGGCGGGTGGTGGACATGCTGAACTTGAAGATGCCGCAGCGTCTTCTCCTGAAGATGATTTTTCCGCAGGGGATAGCCCGGATTCCGTCTCGCCGGATAGAGATTCCGTCCCGGCTGAAGCTCCCAAGGGGACCTTGTCCCGGTTGCGCGGCTGGGCCCTGGGAGATGATTCCCGTGGACTGTTCGCCAAGCCGGTCGAGGTAAGAGCTTCAACGCTGGTGATCGTCGGGTTGAGTGTGGCTATTGTCGTTGGCCTTCTGGGGCTCTATTTCAAGACAGGGCCACAGGAGGGAAGACTCGCCGGCAGGATCATCGATGACAGGGCAGCAGCCCGGGCGGGGGCTGGTGGACCTTCGGCAACTTCCGGGGCAAATGCTGCTGTGCGCACCTCGGCTAATATTCCAGGCAAGGGCTTGTCGGCACTCGCCAGGCCGGTGTGGACCCGCAATGGTGGCCAGCGCCCTCCGGTTCGCAACGTAGCCCCTGTGGCACCGGCTAAGCCTGTCGTGGGGTTTGTTACGACAGCAGCGACCAGGTGGCTGCGGGTAAGAGATCTTATGGGCAAGGAAGAGTGCGCCAAGTTGCTCGACCACCTGAAGAAACTTCAGAAGGAGTTGAAGGAGAGAGGCGGGTGCAAGGATGGATCGGTCGCCTGCAAGGAACTGAAGAATAATATGAAGAAGCGCCATGGAGAGGATCTCTATGCTGTTGATATCGGTCCGTTTGCCAATTGGAGTCTTGCCCAGCAGGCATCGGCGGAGTTGAAGAAGATGACGAACCGCCGCCCCTGGGTGTTTCGGGACAAACCTGATTATTTCGCCGAAAGCTATCCGAGAAAGCCATGAGGCCGGCTCGGGCCCCTGGAGCTTAAGGGTGGTTGAAACTAACCGGAGCAAAGCTGATGCATGGTTGCAAGTGTTGAGGCTTTCCCGGTTATAATCAGCATATGAAGCATCGGCCTGAATGTATCACCTGCTGCCTTACGCGTGTTCATCGTGCAGCCAATCTCGTTACTGAGGATGAGTGGCTGCATAGAAAGATCCTGTCGGATTCGATGCAGGAGCTTTGTGAGGTAGATGACCTCCTGTCCCCCGCCGAAATGGTCCACCAGATATTTCGCCGGGCTTCCAAGGCCCTCGGGGTCGCCACCCCGTATGCCGCTGGCCAGAAAAAGTGGATCGAAGGGGTGTGTGGGAACGAGGATTCCATTCGCGAGGTGGTTGCCGGGTCCAAAGACCCCTTCCTGGCAGCCCTGCAGCTCGCGGTAGCAGCCAATCTTATTGACTGTGAGGTTCCTGAGCAGTTCCAGGAGGGCTTTTCTTTGAAGGTGATCCTGGAAATGCAGAAGCGCCTTGAGGGGGGGGCTCAAATGGCGATCGACAAGTCAGAAGACCTGCGCCAGGCTGTCTCGGAAGCTTCGCAGATCCTGTTTGTCCATGAAACAGCCGGGGAGTTGTTTTTTGACCGGCTCCTGATTGAAACCTTCGGGAAAGAACCCTCTGAGGTGGTCTCGGTGTTGCGTTCGGCCCCCAGCCTCGGCAGTGCCACCGAAGAGCATGCCCGGGCGGTGGGGCTTGACGAGGTTGCGACCCTCACCGATCCAGGGATTGACTGCAGGGGGATACTTCTTGATTCGAGCTCTGAGAAGTTCCGAGAACAATTTAATAAGGCGGACCTGGTGATAGCCAAGGGACAGGCTGCTTTTGAGACGCTGGAAGAGGTTTCCACAGGAAATTCAGGCGACCAGAAACGCTGTTTTTACCTTCTAACGGTCAAATGCGCTGTTATTGCCGCAGAATTGGGTGTCCGTGCCGGTGATTGTGTCGTTGAAGGTATCTAGCCAATTAACCTGCAACGGATTCCTTATTTCTTCTTAAACTCCCCCTTGAGCGTGACGGTTTTCGGTGATAGACTCCCCGCTTCTTCGTTTTTGATCGCAACTGCAGGGACCCGCGTTATGAGTATCCATAGAAGCCTCGTCAGTAAGAGTAATCTCGGCCGTTCACGCAATGTGTTAACGCGCTATGAGAGGATCCTCGAAATGAGGAAGCTCGGTAATTGGGACGAGGAAGAGGGGAATCC
>JAYGDV010000007.1:0-2491 GCA_046582735.1 Planctomycetota bacterium | reverse complement strand
CCGTCGCTGGCAGCTTCCAGGCCGGCAAGAGGATTGCTGCAAAGGGCCTCTGCCACGCCCTCGCCAAGGTGAACGAGGAAGGTCTGTTTACCTTTGAAAAGCTCACAGCCGGAGCGGATTTCCTCCAGCGAGAGGTGCTTGGGCCCGGCCTTTTCTACAGTAGTACACTCGATGATCAGCGTGTCGACTGCCGACGCCAGCCGCTCAAGACCCGCGCACCAGCCAGTATCCCCGCTGATCCCGATCCGGGCGTTTGCCGCGGAGAATACATAGCCCAGCGAGGTGGAGTGATGAGCCATGGGAAAGGTATCGACCTCGATCCCGGAACTTTCGATTCCCCTCGTTTCAGCAATTGGAAACTCCTCGAAGATAATCTCAAAAGCAATCTTCTCGTAAAGCGAGGAATCGCTGTAACAGAGCCGGCAGAGACCCTCCAGAGTTTCACGCGTACCGCAAGGCCCGGAGATCGTCAGCGGCCTTGTGCGCTCATCCTGGTACACCATCCTCAGGAGCAGGAACGGCCAGCCGGCAATGTGGTCTCCGTGCAGGTGGGTAATGAACAGCCTGTCGAGCTCAGCCGTCGCTATCCCTCCCCGGTCCAGGCTGAGACAAACCGTCGAGCCCGCGTCGACCAGCAGGCTCACATCATCGAGACGCAACAGGATCGCCTGGTGAAGCCGCCCTTCTGAATGCCAGGCATCACCGGTGCCGAGAAAATGAATCTTTGCTCCGCTCATGATCCTGTCCTTTACCCCTGGCAGCCGAAATCAGCTCCCCGGCCTCGGCAGCTCCGCCAGTTCCTTCCTGATCCCAGCGTACAACTCTTCGGTCCAGGCAGGAAGCGCCCAGCAGGACAGGGGAAGCTCCCGCCTTCTGAAATCAACCGGGGTGAGGATGAGCTTGAGGTTGCTGCAGCCGCAATCTGCCGCGAGGACAAACAGATCCTCCGCAGCCTGGTCACCCATGGCAAGGCAGCCGACCGAAGAATCTCCACCATGGATCATGATATCACCACCGAGATCATCCCGGCCGTCCATCTCCCCCCTTGCCCTGTCCAATTCGTTGGGATAGCCGACCCGCAGGGAAAGATGGTAGCGGCTGTTGGGGTTCAACTCCTCGATGGCATAGATTCCCTCGGGAACCTGCTGGTCACCCTCGCGCAGCTTGGGGCCTGCCGACCCACTCGCTCCCAGGACAGGATAGCTGCAGACAAAGGCGGGCGCACCACCTGCGGCACCGGCATACACCTCGAGCCGACACTCATTCTTCAGGCCGACAAGAACAACCGAGCCGGGCGGATAGCTCACACCCGCGGCCTCGAATTGCGGCTGCAGGCGAGCCCGCACAGGCGCCGAGTATTCCTTAAGACGTTCCTTGGAGCTCTTTTTCCGCCTCGGCCGCTCCTCGAAGGCCGCCTTGAGCGCATCGAGTTTTTTATCGAGATCAGCCCTGAAGGTGGAACCCACCAGGAGAGCCAGCGTCCGGACCAGGAATCCGGGTTCAAGAGCATGGAAGGAAAATTTCACGCGGGTACCGCCTACGGCTTCCTCGAAGCGATAGGTCTCAAGAGCCCTGTAGGTTTCTGACTCGACCCTGAATTCCAGGAGGCTGTCCTGCTCAAAACGGCTGATCTCTACGCGGACCTCCACCTGGTCCCCGCCCCGGTCGACATCAAGAACGCAGCTATCGCCCGGCCCCGGTTTCTTTCGGCCGCCCGGGACCCTTCTGACCTTCCGGACCTCCTCCCTCCAGGCAGGCAGGTTGCGCAGGTCTGCCAGGTAGCTGAACAGCCGGCCGGCCACAACAGGAAAATCCCGGCTGCGCTCAAACTCAACCTTGCCGACCCCCCAGGAATCTCTAACGATTTCAGAAGGCCCCTTCATTCCCCGCAAACCTGTTCACAACCTGTGACCTGTACGCAGTCCGAACCCAGCACCGGAGGAGGCCCCCCACTGAAGAGGTACACGAGAATATAGACCGCGTCGGAAAGGTTCACACCGCCATCTCCATTATCATCGAGCAGGGCTATATTGGCGGGATCTTCGGCGGTTCCATCTCCGCAGGGCAGCCTGGCCGGTGTTCCCTGGAACAGGTACCCCAGCAGCGATATGCCATCGGTGAGATCGAAGCTTCCATCCTGGGTGATGTCCCCGGGAATCTGCCAGCCGCCCTGGACTTCCTCGATGGCGATCGTATTGAACAGGCCGGAAGTCCCTCCCTGCACCGCTGAGGCACCCCAATTACCGGCCTCGTTGCCATAGGTGGACGTGGAGATCCTCTCCAGGGAGGTCCCCCCTCCATCGGGTGTTGCAGGCCAGGGTGGACGGTCATTGAAGCGCACGTGGTCGAGCAGGATCTCCCCACCGTCCTGTGTTGCGGGCCTCCAGAGTGAGAGGTGCTCACCATCGTTTGCGATCCCGCCGCCAAACGGGCCTGCCACGATCACCGCTGCCGGGAGGCCATGATTCTCCCTGAACTGCGCGGGGTCGCC
>JAYGDV010000052.1:0-2841 GCA_046582735.1 Planctomycetota bacterium | reverse complement strand
ATATTCGAAACCCTCGTCATTGGGACTGGTGCACTGGTCGAACTGGGCGCCGAATACGAAGGCCGCCACCAATTCGGCATCAGGTGCGTCAGGATTCGCTTCGCAAGGCGGCTGGACGCAGCCGACCCGGGTATCTCCCCTGACCACCGAATCGCAGACATCCGCCGCCCCGATGGAGCCGGAAAATTCCGCTGAGTCAAAAGGACATTTTCCCGCCGGCAAGGCGACGACATAGACTATTTCCCCTTCTCCAGCAGTGGTGAATGTGATGCTGTTACCTTCCACCTCTCCGCCACCTGCATCGATCAGCTCGAGACCCTCGGGAAAGGTCTCAACCACGGTGGCCTGGTCCGCGACGCCACCCACCGCCAGGACCACGTTAATCTCGCTCTCAGGTTCGCTCGGAGAAGGAGCATCGATCGTCCTTGTTACGCTGAGGGACCCGGCGAAATCCGCCGGTGGAGTGCAGGAGGCCAGCACTCTTCCATCCACCAGCGGCAGCCCGCCCGTGTCCCGTACCGCCAGCCGAACACCATTTCCTCCACCGCGTTCAACCACTGCGATCAGCACGACGTTGGCGCCGGGCACCAGGGTGGCGGGCACCATGTCCCCGCCGCCGTAGCCCGGAACCCCCCTGCAGACGGCATTGAGATGAATCATCGATCCGTTCAGGAGGACCTTGACCGCGTCGTCACTGCCCACCTCGAGGATCGTGTCGAGACAATCGGCGGTGGTATTCTCCAGGTAGGTCAGGCTGTAGATGATGTAATCATCGAGAGGATTACCCAGGTTCTGGGGAAGGTTGTAGTCGATATAGCCGTTGGCATCGGTATCGGCAGACCAGACATTCAGAACCCCGTCAAAACCGCCGGGGTTGATATTGGCGTTGACCGCGAGAGCCACCCCGAAACCGCCGGCTTCGCCGCCGAAATCAGGCAGCACCTCGTCCCCCTCCTCGAGAAGGAGATTCGATTCCGTGATGTCGCCGTCACTGAGGTAGTCGGTGGTTCCAAGGCGTCCGGAATCATCGCAGGCGGGCCCCGCCTGCTGGCCGAGCGATATGGGGCCGATCTGAAGCATTTTCGAGGGGCCACCGGAAGATCTCAATCCGCAATCGACAGGCTCACAGACCGCTATGGAAGAGGAGCTGGATTCACATCCCCCGGCGGGAGAGATTACTGCCGTAAACTCGCCCGCTCCGCACTGGCCTCCGGGTGACCGGACCATGTACTCAACCACTCCATCCGCATCGACGGCGAAGGTCACCGTGTTGCCCTCAACATCCCCCCCACCGGGTTCGACCATGGTCCACCCCTGCGGAATGGTCTCGGCAATGGCCGTGGGACTGAGGACATTCGAGGCTGCCAGGCTGACAGTGACCGTCTGCCCCGGAGAAAAAGGAGCGGGACTGAAGGATCGGTCTATACCGACCAGGAAGCCACCTCCGGCTTCGCCCTCAACCTGCCAGAGCTCCAGCAGCACCGCGTTGCCGCCATTGCGGTCCTGGTTACCGCAGGCGCCGGCATTCGCATTGCCCTGCAGTTGGTGCATCCTGATATAGCCCTCAGTAACCTCCAGCATCGGGCTTGCAGGCCCGGCATTAGAGAGATATCCGTCTTCGTCCATATCGATGAACTGCGGGCCATTGCCCTCCGGCGGAAGCTTGCAGCCGAAACCCACCCGGGCGAAGGTGCCGGGACAATGCTCAGCCTGGTCGAAGTTATTGACCAGGACAACGTGATCGTCAGAAACCAGGCTCGGAGGACCCTCGCCTCCGTTCTCAACGAGAATCCGGCTGACATGACGATTGTTAGCGGATCCAAAGGCGCCGACGAATCGATAGAAACCATTGGGGACATCCATGCGGAAGATGATGCCATCGGGCTGCAGCCCCACCTCCGAACACGCCGTCTCACGGTCCCCGACGATAAACTCATCACATTGCGAAACGAAATTCTTGGCGCCGATGAAAGAATCATAGATCTCGGTAGGACAGCTGTTGTCGACAAAGGCCGCGCGCCCGTTGGGAGAATCGTCAAAGGGTCCGAATTGCCCATAGCCTCCCCGGGAAGCATCACCGGGAACCAGGACCTCGTAACCCCAGCCCCGTCCGGCATCGTAGGCAATCGCTCCGGGAGATGAGTGATGAACCATCGTATAGGTTTCACCGGGGGCGCCTTCGACTGAACAGGAGAGGTTCCTTGATCCGAAGATAAACCCCTGCACGTATTCCTGCGCACCTGCGGAGGCCGGCGCTGCCAGCAGAGAGAATACCAGTATTGCATTTACGACAAACAGCTTTTTTGTATGCATGTGAAGTTCTCCATCAAAAACAAGGAAAGGGACTTGCCAGTCCTCCGTCCCGGGTAATCCTCAGTTTTCCGGCCGCGGCAGACAGAAACCACTGCGCCGGGTCAGGAATCGTGACGAGACGATGTCAGCGCCGAGACAGCCAGCGAAACCACCGCCAGCACTCCGATCACGCCCAGGACTTTGACACCTGTATCCTTGAGCCCATCCTGGTCGATAATATCCAACAGGTAAAAGCATCCGAGAATACCGCAGGCAACGGCTGCCAGTATCAGGGCAATCACTACGGTTTTTTTAAATCTAGCTACCATGACCCCTCCCCGGCTGGGCCGGGCAACAACAACTGCACCGCTCAACCGATTAATTAAGACCCGCGATTCAGAACCGCAGCCACCATTGGAATCGATGCCAGCGCCACATTCAAGTACGCAGGAAGAGGCGCATTCTCTGCATGCCCAGAACTTACTTCGCAGGCAACTTCCTGATCCAGCGCTTGATGACCTTGACCGCCTTTTCATCTACCTTCGAGCT
>JAYGDV010000591.1:0-6183 GCA_046582735.1 Planctomycetota bacterium | reverse complement strand
CATGCGGCCCCACATCGTCTGGTTTGGAGAGCTGCCCTTCTACCTTGAAAAAGAGATCCCGGCCGCCTGCAACGGCTGCAGGGTGTTTTTCAGCATCGGCACCAGCGGGGTGGTCTATCCGGCCGCCGGACTGGCCGGGATGGTTCATTCTACCGGTGGGCTTTGCGTTGAGATCAATCTCGAGACATCACCGGGAAACCCGGTCTTTGAGCTTCAACTCGAAGGTCCCGCCACAGAGGTATTGCCGGCCCTCGCAGAGGAGCTGGAGTCGCAATCAGGGTCCTGAGAGATGGTTTCCGGCCTGTTGCGGCGGTCTCCGGGTCTGTCGTTTTTTGTCGGAACGATCGCTGCAATGTGGGGCCGGGGTCGCCGGGTGAATACAATGCGACGGACAGCACAGGCTGAAGGCCGCGGCAGGCGGACTGGCTGCGTGCAAGTGATTACTCAAAGGGCAGTTCTCTGCCAGGCTATGGAAAGACATGAAACGTAAAATACTGATCCCCCTTAGTTTCGCCTTCACGATCATAGCGGTCGTGCTGTTCCTGTTGTTGAGAGCCCCCCAGAATGAAGGTTACGGCCCGGAGGATCCACGGCCCCCCGCCCGGGCAGCTGGAAGTGAAGATGGTACGGACCCCGCGAAGAAGGATCCGGTTGCAGAGGCGGATCCCGCTGCCGGGGCGAGCGAGGAGGAGGCCGAAGAGGAAGCTGTCGGCACTGGTGAGCCGTTGCTCACCGGGCGCGTTGTCGGTGAAGGGGAGGGTATTGCGGGTGCAAGCGTCCGGCTCTATTCCACCGGCGAGATCGAGGTTCTCATGCGGCGGGTTGAGCGCATTGTTCCCCAGGGCGGGCAGATGCCCAATATCCCCCGTCTCATCGATGCACTCAGGGGTGAGCTGGACCGGTTCCGAACGCTCGGCACCGTCGTCACCACGGATGAAGACGGCTATTTTGAGCTCCTCGAGGGTAAGCCCGGTGGTTACTTCCTCCTGACTCTTGCCGATGGCTGGATCTTCAAATACGGAGATGTGGTCAGCATCGATCCGGAGAGGAACTCGGAGATCACGATTGAGCTCGAGCGCGGCAGCCGGATCAGCGGCCGGGTTGTTTCGACCTCCGGCCTCGGAATTCCCGGAGCCACGGTCGTTGCCGAGTACCGTCCTCCCGGAGTCCCCGGCATCGGAAAGATCGTTCGCCGGGTTCTTCGCATGGTCAACGGGGAGTTCCTCAAGGGGCCGTTTGAGACGGTGACAGCCGAGGATGGCAGCTTCGCGCTCAATTCACTTCCATCGGGACTTTACGATCTTGCCGCCAGCAGGGTGGCGGGGGTCGAGACCCGTCTCGAGCTGGTACAGAGCGGCACCGATGGCGCGGTTGTGGTCCTGGGCGGGCCGGCTTCATTGCAGGGCTTCCTCGTCGATGACGAGGACCTCCCCGTCGGCGGGGTCACCGTCAACCTCGAGCCCATCGAGGATCGCATCTCACTCCCGCCGATGGCCGCCGGCTTCGGAGACCTCGCCAATACCTTCAACCACTACCTCGGCTATACGCCTGATAAGACGATCTCGAAGCCTGACGGCACCTTTACCTACAGGCAACTCGGAGCCGGGAAATACCGTCTCAGTATTGAGCAGCCGGGCCTGCTTCCGACGGTGAAAGAGGCAACGGTGGACTGGGAGCAGAATCTGTCTATCGGCCTCGTCAGGGTGAGCCGCGGCAAGACCATCTCGGGTACGGTTCGTACCGAGGACGGGCTGCCCATCGAGGGGGCATCGATTATCGCTGCGCCGGAAAGCTCGAACTTCCTGACCATGGGCTCGATGATGAACGATTTTGCCACCGGACGCCTGCAGGTTGAGTCCGGCCCGGATGGGGCCTTCAAGATCCAGGGGCTTCGCCGCAAGCGCTACAAGGTGAGTGTTACCCGGTCGGGGTATTCACCTGCGAGCAAGAAAAACATTCTCGCCGGCAACGGCGAACCGGTCGAGCTTGTCCTGGGGCCGGGTTTTGCCGTCAAGGGCCGGGTCCTGCTGGCAGGGGAAGACAAGCCGCTGGCGGGTGTCAGCGTGGAGGCCCGGGGGGTCCGGACGACAACCGACGAGGAGGGCTATTTTCTTCTCGAAGGTGTTGTTCAGCGGGATCCCAATGGAGAGGGTTTCAATCCATTTGGAGGCGAGGGCGGTGGCGGACCTTTTGGCCGCCGTTCGCGGCAAGAAGCTGAAGATGGGGAAGATGCCGCGGAAGAGGAAGAAGAGCCCGTTGACAGTGATTTCAGTGTCACCGCGAGGCTCAAGGGTTATGCCGCCAACAGGGTAGAGATCCTCTTCGGCGACATCCCGGACCTGGTGAAGATCGAGCTGAACAAGGCTCCGGCCATTACCGGGGTTGTCTACGACCCCGAAGGAAACCCGGCCCCGGCTTCGCTGGTGCGGCTGACCTTTCCTTTCCCCAGGGAGCTGGAGAGCATGGGGTTCTTCGATACGAGCATGATCTTTCTCGCCGTTACAGTAAGTGACCGCAACGGCCGGTTTACCTTCAGCGATTTCAGTAATCCCTCCCGTGATGGTATCAGCGAGTTCCGGGTGATCGCTGACAACGTGGCCTACGCACGCGGCTATTCAGAGACCTTTACCTTCAGCGCTGATTTTGACCCGGATGACCTGGTCGAGGTGCAATTGGAGGCCGGCGGGGAGATCAAGGGCCTGGTTACCAGTGGCGGACAGCCGGTGGCCGGGGCTACGCTTCGCCTTCGCCGCTTCAGGGAGCAATCCCAGCAGGAGAAGATGTTCATGGGTATGCTCGGCCTTCCCAAGGGCGGTGAAGAGGCACGCTCTAACTCCAAGGGCGAGTATGTCTATCGCAATGTCGGCATCGGCCAGTACAGCCTCAGCGCCGAGGTCGCGGGCTTCAAGGAATCTCCCGAGGAGAGCGTGGCGATCGATGGTGGCGATGAGCATACGGTCGACTTTGATCTCGACCCGGGCGGCAGTATCGCCGGTACGGTGGTTGATGTCGCCGGTGCGGCGGTGGCAGGTGCACGGGTTCGCCTGTTGAAGATGGACAACCAGTCGGAGGGCTTCAGGCGGGCGCAGAAATATTTCGGAGGCTCCTACAAGTCGACCGTTGCCGAGGATGATGGCAGCTTCATCATCGATGGCCTTCCCGAGGGGAGCTATGCGGTCGTCGGTGAAAAGGGGGGGTACCGCAAGGGTGAGCTGGAGGGCGTCGGCCCGGGTGATGATGGCATCCGGATTGTTCTCGTTCTTTCTGCGGCGCTCGTTGGGAGGGTTACCGACCAGGCTACCGGGGCTCCATTGACGAGCTTCCGGCTGGGAATGAAGAATGAAGATTCCGAGAACAGGTTCCCCTGGGGAGGAACGCGGGAGGTCAATGACCCGGATGGCCGCTTCAAGCGTGAAGACCTCGATCCCGGCCGCTACGAGGTCAAGCTGGAGGCCCCAGGCTACGTTCCCTTCACCACCAATCTCGTTATTGCCCAGGGCGAACGCCTCGAACAGAATTTCTCCCTGGTGCGCGCCGGGCGGCTTGGAGGCGTGGTGGTTGACCAGGCGACCGGGGCGCCGCTGGCAGGGGCCTACGTGAAGCTTGTTGCCGACCAGGTGCGCGAGGTGGGTTCCACCCAGCCACAGGAGAAGAAGGGTGTTCCCCGGGTTGGAGAAACTGCCGAAGCCGACGTGGTCGATGAGGCGCAGGAGCGCGAGGAAGACACCCGGGCGATGTTCGATTATTACAGCAACCGGAACCTCGGCGGGGCCAGGAAGACCGCCGCGGATGGAAGCTTCCTGGTAGACACGGTGCCCTCGGGGCCCCAGCGGGTACTCATCAGCCATCCGGACTATATCCAGCTCGAACGCGGCGGCGTAGAGGTCCCGCTTGGCGATGCGGTAGAGATGGAGTTCGCGCTTTCTGCTGGAATCGAGATATCGGGACAGGTCGTGGATGAAGCCGGTGCGCCCCGGGCCGGAATCGTTGTCTTCATACGTGGCGGGGCGAATGAAAACCGCTACGTTCGCAAGGCGGATACAAGTAATGCGGACGGCCGCTTCAGGATTGCCGGTATCGCAGCCGGGCGTTACCGGCTGCTTGCCTTCGTTCGAGGCGGAGGGGCCCGTTCCGGGGTGCAGCTGCTCAACCTCGAGCGCAGCAGGGATGATCTCGAGTTGATCATGTCGGGGTCAGGAGGCTGATTCTCCTGCCGGCGGGGATTGGACGAGGCCATGAGCTCTGCTGAGAATCAACCGGGTATACCGCAGCACTCGGCGCTCGAAGCGCCCTGCGGCGATCCCACGCCCATCTTCGAAGCCTTCAGGGGCTGCCATTCGACAGAGCTCCTGACCGCGGCCGTCGCTCACTTCGATGTCTTCGCGAAGCTCGAGGGGGGAGCGCTGGAGCCCGCCGGGCTGCGGGAGGCCCTCGGCCTGGCCGAGCGTCCTTTCGTCGTTCTCACTACCGCGCTGAAGGCGCTGGGACTCCTTACAGGCCGGGCCGCCGGCATGCTCGAGCTTACGGACCTGGCACGAGAGCACCTCCTGGAGGGCGGAAATTTTTATGTTGGTGACTACATTCGGCTCGCGGCGGACAGCCCTGGCGTCCTGAACCTGGTTGACCTGCTGCGGACGAACCGCCCGCGTGGCGGCGATCCCGATGAGGCCGGGGCCGCCTATATCTACCGGGATGGGATCAAGTCTGCGATGGATGACGAAGAGGCAGCCCGCTTCCTGACCATGGCTCTTGCCGGCCGGGCAGCGAACGTGGCCCCGCACCTGGCCCGGGCTTGCCCGCTCGATGGCAGCAGCCTGCTGCTCGATGTCGCCGGCGGCAGCGGGATCTACAGTGCCGCCCTGCTGCAGGCGAACCCCGGCCTGCGAGCCATCGTCTGGGAGCGTCCCGAGGTGGTCAAGGTCGCCCGCGAGCTGGCGGTGCAGTACGATCTCGGCGGCCGGCTGGAGTGTGCCGATGCCGATATGTTCGTTGATGAGATTCCCGGCGGGGTCGATACCATTCTCCTGTCGAATGTCCTGCATGATTGGGATATTCCGGAGTGCCGCTCACTGGTGAGCCGCCTGGCAGAGGCTCTGCCGCCGGGTGGCAGGCTGCTGGTGCACGATGTCTTTCTCAACGACGAGCTCGATGGCCCCCTGCCGATAGCGCTCTACTCCGCCGCGCTTTTCTCGCTGACCGAAGGCCGCGCCTACAGCGTGGCCGAATACACATCCTGGATGGAGGAGGCGGGTTTGCGGGTGGGCAAGCTGGCGACCACGCTGGTCCACTGCGGGGTGCTTGCGGGGATCAAGAACGGCGAGTGAAGGCAGGCAGGCGGCGGGGAGCCGTTACTTGCGCTTTTCGACGTGCCAGGTGTGCTTGCGCAGCCTGGGGCAGTACTTCTTGAGGCGTAGTTTCAGCCCACGGCGGCGGGATACGAGGTAGTTGCGCTGCCCGCTTTCCTCGCATGTCAGCCAGACCTGTTCTACGCGTTCCTTCTTCTTGGCCATTTCCGTCTCCGGGAGCTTGGTTCAAACAGAAGAGCATAATGCCCCGGGGGCTGCGATGCAACGCCCTGTTGTTAAAACAAATCCGTTAATAAACCCCTCCCGGCCCTGTGCTGGAAAGGCTGCAAACACTGCCCATTGGAGAAGTTCCGAAAAACCAGCTCCCGGGGGGCCTAGTTCGCTACGAAATTGACCAGGCTACCCGGAACCGCAATCACCTTACGCACCGTAAGCCCCTCGAGGGCTTCTTTGACCTCGGGCGCCTGCAGGGCGAATTCTTCCAGGGCTGCAGCGTCGAGCCCGCTCGGGGCGCTGAGGCGGGCGCGGATCTTGCCCATGACCTGGATGGCGATCTCGACCTGGTCCTCGACGAGGAAGTCCGGATCAGCTTCGGGGTAGGGTTCGCAGGTAAGGCTTTCGGGGTGTCCCAGTTTTTCCCAGAGCTCTTCGGCAAGGTGGGGGGCGAACGGGGCGATCATCCTCACCAGGTTCTCTCCGATCTCCGCAGGAATACTGTCGAGGCCGGTCAGGCTGTTGTTGAGCTCGATCATCTTCGCGATGGCTGTATTGAAGCCGAGAGAGTCCATGTCCTCACGGACCCCGGCGATGGTCTTGTGAAGGTTTCTCCTGAGCCCGTCATCCGGGGGGCCGGCCGAGATTCGCAGCTCACCACTCT
>JAYGDV010000588.1:0-8411 GCA_046582735.1 Planctomycetota bacterium | reverse complement strand
GCTCGATCCCGGAACAGCGAATCGATCTTCGGAAGAAGCTGTGCAAAGGTGGGGGCGTCCTCGACCATGTCATCGAAGATATTGTTTACCTCGCTGGCCTGTGGAGGGATCCGGCGTCCCGGGTTCACCAGGGCTTCGTAGCGCTCCTCTACTTTCAGACCGTCACTTGTGAGGATACCGATCTCTATTATCCGGTGGCCTGTGAGCGGATTGATCCCGGTGGTTTCGAGGTCAAAAACCGCGAGAGGGGCTTCGTTGAGAGGAGTGTTTAAGAGATACAAGAGCGATCCCGGTGCAGCATATTGACTGTCTTTGATGCAGGCTGAACAGATGTCCCTGACCTGAAGACCATCGACTTTTACGGGGGGTTTGTCAATCCCCGGCAGCGACCTGCCGGGGAGAGTCAGAAGTTTATGCCCCGGGAGCGGGTCCTGTCTTGTTTTCTTGACTCGGGCCCCGCTGAAAGAGAAACTTCGAATAACAAATGATGAAGCTGCAGATCACAAATACAGAGGGCGATTCAAGGATCCTTGAGTTTGAGGATTTCCCGGTAAGCATCGGCCGCGATAACGGCTCCGGGATCGTCACCGCTGACTCGAAAACATCCCGCCATCACGCTGCCTTCGAAATGGAAGAAGGCCAGCTGTATCTCTGTGACAAGGGCTCGAGCAATGGGAGCTTTCTGAACTCAACCCGGGTTGAGCGCGAGGCGGCCGGTCCAGGTGATAAGGTTCGTCTCGGAAATACCAGGATCATGATTGTCGCTGTGGACGGGGTGGAGCCGCCCTCCCCCGGCGCGCCTTCGCCTCCTTCGCCGCCTGAAGATGAGAGCGTTGAACCGTCCGTTGTTGGAAGCGAAGAAGAAGGAGAAAAAGAAGAAGGCGAAGAAGAGACCTTAAAGAGCAGTGACTTTGCCGCCAGCCTGGCCAGGAGGCGCCTCAGCACGGTGTTGGGGCCTGTCCTGGTCCTGCTCCTTCTCGCCCTCGGCATTTACTGGTATCTCGATAAGGAGATCAACGCGGAACCGCCGGTTATCGAGTTGAGCGCTGCGGACATCCGCCATGGCAAAGCCATCGAAGAGGCCAGGAAATTCATCTGGGAGAGCGGGCATTCCGAATCGGTAACCCCGGATTTTCTCAATCGCCTCGAGGATGCGAAGAACGAGTATGGCGACGTAGAGTTCTTCCAGGGAGAAACCAGCTTTGCCGACCTCGACCGGATCCTGCGCGAGCGGCGCAAGATGGATGTCAACAACCGCCTCTATACCTTGATCAACGAGCAGGAAGCCTGCCTGAGAAACAAGGAATGGGCGCGACTTTTTGCCCTGGTTGAAAAGCAGGGCAACGAGATTATCGCGATTGCCCCCCAGTCGAGGAAGAAGATCGAGTTGCTTCGCGAAAACAGCCGCAAGGCCGCCGAGGAGGAATTCACCGAGCTGGCTGACCATGCAGGGTACCTGGAAGGACTCGGCCAGGATGGGGAGGCGCTTGACACCATCGTTTTTGCGAGGAAGCATTTCGAGGGGACAAAATACGCGGAGCAATTCGGTCGGCTGCTCACCGAGACCCGCGAAAAGATTTCCCGGCGCAGGGCAAAGCAGAAAGAACTTGTTACCCGCCGCCGGCAGGACCTGCTCGGGAAAAAGTCTGCAGCATCCAGGGTGGAAGAGAAGCCTCTTTCTCCAGCCGAACTTCTTGTTGAGAAGTTGAAACCCTGGCTGGGCGCGTTTGAGCTTGTCGGCTCTGCAGAAGAGATCGATGCGACCCGGCTCGTTACGCTCTCGGCGCAGAAACTCGAGGGCAAGGACCTTCTGCTGGCTGCCCGCTTTTCTTTCAATGCGATGCTTACGAAAGAGGCCGGGGAGCTGATCCTGAAATACCTCGGCAGGGAGAATGAAAAAGAATGCACTGCGGATGCCACCGCGGCACGGCTCCTGGCCGATTCGCGCGGGCTGGAGAAGGTCCCCGAGGGCGGGTTTACCTATACCCGCGGGCATGGCTGGGAGGATGCCGGCGATACGACCCAGCGCCTGGCCCTGGTGGAATCCGGAAAGCTTCTCAAGAAGTTCTCCCTGGTCAAGAGTGAGAAAAAGCTGGCTGGATATTTCGACGAGGTGGTCGCCGTGATGTCGAAGCCGGGACTCCGCGCCGAGGGAAAGGAGCTTATTCGTGCCAGCGCCATCGAGCACCTGGGCAAGCTCATGGAGAAAACCTCGAAGGGTCTCGAGCGCATGGTCAAGAAGACCGCTTTTTCAAGCCTCAAGAAGGCCCGGCAGGAGCTCGACCAGCGCCGCGCAGCTGCAATCAGTGTTATCTACGACTCCAAGATCTACCTTCCCGAAAACCATCCGGACTGGAAAAAGGGTGACGAGGTGAATGGCCAGAAAGAGGTGGATGAGGCTGTAGACAGAGTGCGGGAGCTCTGGAACAACGCGGCCAGCTTTGCCATCAAGCTTGATAAATCGACCAACGCGCTGAGCGAACTCATCAGGGCGATCGAAGAGGATTGCTACGCCAGGCTGAAATACAATCCTGGCGAAGATGACACCGCCGGGCTCGAGGAGTTGCGCAACAACCTCGACCGCAGGATTGACCTCAAGAGCTTCGCCGTGAACAGGGAAGACCTCGACAGTTTCAACTACAACCGCAAGGTCGAGAGCTACAACCGGTCGCTGATGAAGGAAGACATTGCGGAAACTGACAAGCAGCACGCGGTGGTCCTGAACGATTACCGAGAGATGATGGGGCGCCGTCGTCTCTTCCTCGATGAGAGGCTCTGCCGGGCAACCCGCAAGCACAGCAGGGTCTGTGATGCAGCCAAGAGGATCTGGCACAACGGCTCCGATGGAAGTCCGACCTCGAGAGCCAAGGCCGAGGGTTTCCCCACCGGGGTAGGTGAGAACATCGCCATCGGCTACTCCAACCCGGAGGAGACCTGGACGAGGGGCTGGTACCGGGCGAGCGATCACCATCGAAACGGCCTGGGTGAGCGCTGGAGCTGTCTCGGCTACGGCTATGCCGGCCGGGTGGGTACGCAGAACTTCGCCGCGATCAAGGTTCCTTTCAAGTAATCGCTCCGCGGCCGGGATCAGGCCTCTGCTTTGCCTGTTTTGCCGTCGACCTCCGCGAGCGTGAATTCAGGCAGGGGGACGATCTCTCCCCCCTTCTGCGCCGACTCGTGGGCGCAGATACCCACGCAGGTCCAGTTGGCCGACTGTACGGCGTTCGGCCACGGGTCACGGTCATCGACGAGGGCCGAGACGAACTCGTTGACCATATGCGGATGGGAGCCTCCATGCCCGCCGCCCTGGACAAAGGAGAGGTGATCGGCATCTTCGATGCTCTGGGTAAACTTCTGGATCTCCTCGGGGAGCAGGTGGGCGTAATCCGGTACCGATACGAGCTCGGGGATTTCTCCCTCGGGTTTCTTCGCGGTATGGATCACGTGCTTCTCGTCTTCCACCAGTGTCCATTCGAAGGATTTCTTCGTGCCGTAGACATCGAAGGATTCCCGGTACTGGCGTGCAGTGTCAAAGAGGAAGCGCCAGATATGGGCCGCGATGTCGGAATCCTTGAGCTTGATATGACAGCTCTGCACCGCGCTGGAGTTTCCGGACTTCCCGGCGAGATCCTCGCTGATGGTTCCCGAGCCGATGCAGGAGACATACTCTGCCATTCCATCTACGAGTCCGAGCACCGGGCTCACCACGTGGGTGGCGTAGTGCATGGGGATCATGTGCTCCCAGTATTCCGGCCAGCCTTCCATGTCCTGGGGGTGGGATGCCTGCATGTACTGGATCTTTCCCATCTCGCCTTTTTCGTACATTTCTTTGATGAAGAGGAACTCGCGGCTGTAAACCACGGTCTCGGCCATCATGTATTTCAGGCCGGTTTCACGGACCAGGTTGCAGATTTCGCGGCACTCTTCGACCGTGGTCGCCATCGGAACGGTGCACATGACATGCTTGCCGGCTTTCAGCGCTGCGATGGACATGGGGGCGTGGTCGGGGATCGGGCTGTTGATGTGGACGAAATCAACCTCGGGATCGGCCAGCACCTCATCGTAGCTCGTGTGGCGCCGCTCGATGTTGAACTCATCCCCGATCTCGTTGAGTTTCGATTCGGTCCTCTGGCAGATCGAGTGGATCTCGGCATTCAGATGAGCCTGGTAGATTGGAATGAACTCGGCTCCGAATCCGAGACCGATAATTGCCACCTTCTTTTTTGTGTCGCTCATTTTTAAAGATGCTCCAGCTTCTGGGCCGGGCTTCTTCCGATGAAAACAGGGAAGTCCGGCAGGTTGAGTGAGCCTTGGATTTTCTGTAAGCCGGCCTGCGATTGCAAGGCAGATCGAGGTGTTTTCCGATAAGCAGTGGAAGATCTCACGCCAGGTGCAGGCAGAAGGTACAATTGTCCTGAGGATGATTCGATGAAGAGCCGCCCGGAAAGAAAAATCTATTCTTCCGTGCTGGGGCTTTCCGCCCTGGTGCTGGTCTGCGTGGTTTCCCCTGCGCATGAGCGCAAACGCGGGAGTATCGGCTACATCGATAAGACCGGGCAGTTGCTCCTGACAAGCAAGACCCTGCATGAAGCATCGAGCTTCTCGGGAGGGTTTGCCAGGGTTCGCCTGCATGAGAAAAAGGAGTACAAATACGGCTACCTTGACCGCAAGGGCAAGCTGGCGATCGCGGCGCAATTTGACTGGGCGAGGAATTTCTCCCAGGGGATGGCCTGGGTCGAGTCCGCGGCCGGACATGGCTATATCGATGGCAGTGGGAGCCTGGTCATCAAGGGTGAATACAAGGCAGGCGGTGATTTCAGTGGTGGGCTTGCCGCGGTCCGGGCCGGCAAGGGATTCGGCTATATCGAGAGCAAGGGCAAGCTCGTCATCCCGGCAAAGTATTCCTTCGCCGGGAAATTCAGCGAGGGCTTCGCTGCCGTTGGCAGTGGCGACAAGTTCGGTTATATCGACCGTACCGGCAAGCTGGTGATCCCTCTGCGCTTTGACAAGGCCTACGAGTTTCACCAGGGCAGGGCCCGGGTTGTCCTCGGCGGCCGAATTGCCTTTATCGACGATAAGGGCAAGGTCGCCATTGGTCCCCTCCCGAGCGTCGCCAGGGCGTTTGATTTCAGCCATGGGCTGTCGCGGATTCGCGTCAAGACGCGCTGGGGGTTTATCGACCGGGCCGGCCGGCAGGTTGTTCCGCCCAGGTACTTCGCGGCCTACGACTTCAGTGAAGGAGTGGCGAGTGTCCAGGATGAGAACGGTTGGTCGACGATCGGGCCGGACGGCAAAACAGTTCTGCGTATGGGGCGGGATTGGCTGATGACCTTCTCAGGCGGCCTGGCGCCTGTGATCAGGAATCGCAAGGTCGGCTATGTTGACCGCAGCGGGAAGGTGGTTATTTCTCCGAGATTCCTGCGCGGCTTCGGGTTTTCCGAAGGGTTCGCCAGCGTGGAGCTCGAGTGAGTGCCCCCGGGTTACTCGCAGTTTTCGGGAATCATCTTGCAGCTGAGGTTGTCGTCGGTGGGATCCGGGCCGCAGGCTACCGGCTCGGCCGGGGCCGCTCCGCCGATGAACAGGTAGTTCAGCAGGTAAACGGCATCGGTGAGGTCTACTGAGCCGGTGTCGTCGACATCGGCGGCCTTCATGCAGCCGGGAGTCCTGCCGCCGGTAAAGAGGAAGTTGAGGATATAGACGGCATCGCTGATTCCTGGTCCGGCGGGTCCCTCGACCATGCCCCGGGCGAAGAGGGGTGGGCAGTCATCCCCGCAGCCGATGTCGACCTCGAGGATGCCGTCGGCATCTGCACGGCCGAGTGCGGCAATTTCGGCGGGAGTCATCGCCCCATCTGTGAACAGGAAGCTTGAAAGATAGGCGGTGCTGGTCTGCCCATTGTCATCCGTCAGGGTGTAGAAGAAGGGTGTGCCATCGCGGCGCGAGTAAATCGCCCACCGTCCGTCCCGTTCGCCGAGGTTCTGTTCACCTACATCCACTCCATCGATATATTTGCGCAGGATGGTGGCCCCGTTTTCAATGGAGCATACGAAGGCGATCCGGTGCCAGGTGTCCGGCCGGATCCGGCCGCTGTAATCGCCGGAGATTCCAATTCCCGAATTTCCAAGGTCGATGAACAGGTCTCCATCATTTGCGTTCGACGCGTTTGTATTCAGCAGTGACAGCCAGCCGTCATTGGCGAAGGAGCTTGTCGGGACCAGCATGTCGAAGACCAGGGTGTAGTCGTTGACGTAGGCCCCCCCGGCGTTGGCGACGGCGCCGTGGGTTACGATATAGCCGATCGAGTTATCCGTGGCCTTTGGGAACTTCATGACCCGGGCCTCTTCACCACCGATTGGCTCGATGCCGAAATCAGAGGTCGTCCCGAATTCGGTCTCCCGGGCGGTGTTCCCATTGGGCCCATCGGTATACTGCAGCAGGCCGAATCCCCTCGATGCTTCCAGGTTGCCGCTGGTGAAGTCCCACTGGGTGATGGCCTCACCCGAAGGCACCTCCGGGGGAATGTTGATCGGCGGGGGCGGCTCGGGGGGTTCTCCCTTGCGCGGTTCCCGGTTGAGACGAATGGAGTCGAAGGAATCTCCCTGGCGGTCGATCGCACTGATCGTCAGGGTGTCCTCGGTGACATCCACGCGTACGTAGTGGTAGACGTATTGGACGACACGCTGGATCTGGTCCCACTCGCCGTCGAACTCATCTTCCCAGAGCCGTCCACCGCCCCCGGAGGTCTGGATGTAGGCGATCCTGCGGCCCGTGTCGGGGGGGGTGAAGATCCCGCGTTCGTAGTCGTGGATGTGCCCGGTGAAGTCCACATCGACCCCGGCTGTTTCAAGCAGGGGAACGACGTGCATGCGCAGCTGGGCGTAGATCGTCTCTTCGTAGATCTCCGAGTAGGGCGGGTGGTGGTGGAATACCATCAGCCAGTCGGCCTCCTGGGCGGCCTCGGAGAAGAGGTCGTTGTAGAGCCATTGGTATTGTTCGCTGCCGGGAGTAAAGGAGAAATTCGAATCGAAGATGACGAAATGGCAGTTGGCGTAATCGAAGGAGAACCAGTGCTCGTTGCCGGGCTGGGCCATGTAGTCATAGAACCAGTGCGAGTTGCGTTCATGGTTGCCGATGGCGACGTAGAACGGGACGTTCTTTGACATCGGTTGCAGGGGGGAGAGGAATTCGACACCCCAGGCGGCGTAGACATCGCCATTGTCGACGACATCGCCGCAGCCGATCGCGAGGTTCGGTTCGTCTGCCGCCATCAACCTGGAGAGCTGTCCGAAGACCGATGGATTCGCCTGGTTGTCGCCCCAGACGACGAAGCGCATCGAGGTTTTATCTTCGGGGGCGGTGGTGAAGGTTTCCACCGCGCTCTCGATGGTTTCGTTCCCGATTGTCGAGCGAACCGAGTATTCGACGATTTCTCCCGCCTGGAAACCCTCGAGCCTGACCTCGTGGATCCTGCTCTCGGCCGGGTGGGAGGCTTCCTGCCAGTCCTCCCCGGCGCGGCGGTAGCGGACTGTTCCGCCCGAAGAGGAGAACGTCTCCCACATGACAGTGATTTCGCCGGTGGTGACCCATTGCAGGTAGGGGCCCTCCTTGATGCCGGGGACTCCGGGCTCGACGGGTTCGCCTTCGCAGGCCTCGCCGGCCAGCGGGTCGGTTTCGAGCGGGCCGTCAGAGATGCCTCCGAGCATGGCGATCTCCCCGGCGCAGAGGGCTGTATCGCGCAACTGTATCGCGTTGAGATGGACCGGCCCCATCTCCGAGGGAGCTCCCGCCCCGCCGGACTCATCGGCCAGGAGGAGGAACCAGTCGACGGCGCTGGGGGCCGAGTACAGGCTGAAGCGCCCATCTGTGGTGACCGCGCCTGTATTCTGCTGTACCTCGACACCATCGATGTAGCTGGTATAGGTACCCGTGGCGCTGTTGACCACCAGCGCCAGGCGATGCCAGCGGTTCTCGGTGACAGCTCCACCGTAGTTGCCGCTGATGCCGATCGCTCCATCTCCCCTGAGGAACCAGTCCCCATCATTGCCGCAGGCCAGCGGGTCAGTCGAGCCATTTCCATTCTGGCAGGAGTTGGTCTGGTAAAGGGAAATCCAGTTGCCCATCTCGGGAAATCTCACGTCCATGACCAGGGTGTAGTTGTTGAGGTAGGAACCTCCTCCATTGGCGCCCAGGCCATGTCGTGCAGTGAGTGCGCTTCCCCGGGCTACCACGGCGTAGGTGGCATCCTCTCCGTCAAGATCGGCGGCTGCGAATCGAAGCGAAGCATCGATGCCGGCGAATGCGGAGAGGATGAGATCTTCGGCTCCAGTGGAGGAGGAGAGATCACCATCGAGGTCCCAGTGGGAGATGTTCTCAGCGGCGAGGAACACCGGGCAAAGAAGTAATAAAAAAGA
>JAYGDV010000501.1:0-11674 GCA_046582735.1 Planctomycetota bacterium | reverse complement strand
TCGAGAACGGAATGTGCCCGGCAACCTTGTGGCCCGCCTTGACGTCGACAATGGTGACGCGCTTTGGGTTCCCCATGGGCGAGAGATACATCCAGCGACCATCGCGGGAGGCCTGGGTGTTGTGCGGCCGTCCACCGGTCTTGATCTTCGTCACCACCTTGCGGCTCTCGCCATCGATGACCCAATAGTGCCCGTCATTGCATGGCACATAGACCCATTTCCCATCCGGCGTACACGCCAGCTGGTTGGGCTTGGGACCGATGGCCAGGCGATGCTCGACCTCGTAGGTGCGCGGATTGACCCAGACCAGCTCCCCCTGTGGCTTCTTGAATGCCTCGATGGCGATGTAGACAACGCTCGCGTCATCCGGGGCGGCGATGCCATGAGGCTCCGGCCCTACAACGATCCTCTTGAGAACCTTGTTGCTGCCGACCTCGACAACATGAACATCATCTCCGTAGGCATTGGTCTGCCAGAGATATTGCTTCCCCTCGGCAGCCCCGGCGCCAACCTGCATCGAAAGAACTAAAACAGCGAGACTCACCAGGCTCCGCAATTGATTTACCTGCACAGCGTTACTCCTTTTTTCCCGGCCCGTTAACCAGTCATTCCCGGTCAGTCTACTACAAGGTGGCGGGGTTTCCCGCGAGGTATTTCCCGGTCGGGATGACCCCGGCCCGGCAGAAAACAACAGGTTCTCATTTCTTGCCGCTGCGCGCTCGCCGACGCCCCCCATCGGCAGTCGGCCAGCCCTTCCACGGCGCAAAGAAATCGCCGACGAAGGGGGGGTCAAATCTCCTGGGACGAACCCTCGCCGCCTTGCGGCGATGGAGCTCACGCAGCGCATCACGCCGTTGCTGGATCCTGGAGAAAGAAACATCCGCGGTACGGAACTCGGCAAGGAGGGTCGCCTGCTCAGAGTCATTGAGCTCAGCTCCGGAGTAGACCTTGATGCCCGCAAGGCGGAGCCCATCGATCCGGTCGTGCAACCTTCCCTGGGAACTCCGGCAGGAGCCCAGGGGCACTGCCAGGGCAACCAGGACCAGTAGACCGAAGCGCCGGGAGGTCATCTTTGTGCAAAAGCCTCTATTTTCTGCCGTGGATCATCGCCTCGCCCGAGGGCATGCTCTTCGCACGCTTCATAGACAGGCTTCAACTCAGTGTAGAGCGCAACGAGCTCCGGGTCGGGAGAAATCCTGCTCTCAGCGACAGGCTGGGCAAAACCGGCAATAACCTCTTCCCAGGAGATCGATCCGCCGGCGGCTTTCTCATCGGCATGGTACGCCCTCAACGCCGCCCCCAGTGCCGCAGAATTCCCAACCTCGAACTGGTAAACATCGGCGTCGAAAACCTGCGCCATGATCTGCAGGATCTCCTTGTTGCAGGCGGCTCCCCCGGTGGCGTAGATCGATTCGGGTTTAACGCCCATCCAGCGTGAATGAATGGCCATCGCCATCATCTGCGCCTCGACAACCGCCCGCACATTCGCCGGACCATCGGTCTCACCGAGACCGTAACGCCTGACACCGGGCTCCTGGACATTCGGTGTAATCTCCGGCTCAAACCAGGGCAGCATGATCGCCCCGCCATTGCCCGGCGGGGTATCCCTGAGCGCCGCGGAGAATCCAGCCCAGTCGAGTCCCGCGCCATTGCAGATCTTTTCACGCGCCAGGGAGCCGTTCTTGAAACAGATCAGGCTCATATAATCCCCCGTCGGAGCGCCGAAGGTATGGCCCTCCATGGCAGGGTCAACCCTTGGCTCGGGGAGGTAGCCGAAAAGTGTGTCGCTGGTGCCGAGCGAGATCGCCAGCCGCCCCGGCTTGACCAGGCCGACTCCGACCAGGCTGCAGGGATTATCCCCCGACCAGCAGATCACCCGCGCCTCTGGCGAACAACCGTAGCGCTCGACCCAGAAATTCGCCAGGGGCCCGACAACCGAGCAGGATTCCTCGATAGCGGGAAGCTTCCCTGCCAGCCCGGGGGCTGTAGCCTTGAGCGCCCTGGGTGCCCAGTCCTTGCCGGAAAGATCCATCAGGTTCATCCCCGCACCATCTCCCGGATCTATCGGGGCATCCGCCCCAGCCAGCAGGCTGGCCATGAAGGAGCTTACCAGGTGGATACGCCGGGTCGCCTCGTAGCCCTGCGGATCCTCTGCATGGAATTTTCGGATCTGGGGCCCGGTAAAGCGCTCAAAGGCCTTTGACCCCGTCAGGCTGGCAAGCTCGAAATCGCCCCCGAGCTCGGCAGTGATCAACTCACATTCACCGGCGGTGCTGGAATCCATCCAGATCGGCGAGGTCGGCCGCGAGAAGATATCCTGAAGCTGCCCGACGAGGGGAGCGGAGGGATCAAGGGAAGACAGCCGGGCTTCAGCCGATGAATTGAGGTAGACACTTCCGTGCTGCTGCCCGGAGCCCGCGATCGCCTGGATCTCACCGAGTGAGAAATCCCCTTCACTGGAGAGAACTTCGAAGAGCCTGTCGAGAGCTTCGGCCCACATCAGCGGGTTGGAGTGCGCCACGAGGGGATCTGAGTGCACCAGCACCCCGTTCTGGCAACCATAGGAGGCAAGGTCCTCGTCAAACCGGATCGACCGCTGGTCGAGGACCTCGCGGTTTTCCCCATCGACCCTGATCGCCACTGCCGTCAGGCTCTGGGTGCTCGAATCAAGACCCATGTAGATTGCCATGTTGCTTCCTCCGCTGCTGGTTTCTTCGTGAAAATTAAATTCGATGGCGGGCGGCGAGACACGCTCTCTGTTGACGCGATGACAATTCCCGACAAGGTACAGACGGCGTCTCTCCAGCCATCGCGGCGTTTTCTCAAGAGACCTCCCAGCCGTAGCGCGAGAGCACCTCGCGGTTGAGCTCCAGGAACTCACCCGCCCACCTGTAATGCTGCAGGAAATCAGGGCTGGCAGCCCCGAGTATCACCGTAACGGCAAACATGGCCTCCACACTGGCCAACCCGACGCCGGGATCTTTGAACAGCTTCGAATGCCGGGGATAGGCGGTCTGGAAAACCGCGGGAAGGGCCCGGCGCTGGAGCCCCTCCGTACCGGCGAGATCCAGCCTGCGCCCCAGTGGAGCCAGCCGAACCCAGGTTGCATCCAGGAGGACAATCCTGCCGCCCGACTCAAGGTGCCCGGCATCTTCGGGCTGAAGCTCCGGAGCATCCACCTCCAGGAGAATACCGGAAGGCACCACCAGCAGCTCCTCGCCCGGAACAGGGACACCGAGGCGAAGAACCTCGAGTCCAGCCGATCCAAGCAGCGGCTCAACCGTGCACTTGCGGCGGTTTTCCTTATAGTCCTGGAAAACAAAAAAATCGATCCGATGATCCACCAGTGGACCGGCCTCCTTAGTATCGTTCCCTGTTGAGATCATTGGCCTTCCACCTTCGCAACCAGGATGCCGGGTCAGGTACGCGCCGCGATGAGCTTATCGAGCTCTTCCCTGAGACGGCCGAGAACCTCGTCATAGGTGTAGGAGCCAAGGGGCTCCTCCTTGCGCTTGAGGTTCACCGTGCGCGGCCCGCACCAGAGCCCCAGGTCGGCATCATCGGTTTCACCCGGGCCGTTTACCCTGCAGCCCATTACAGCGATCGTGAGATCGTGCTCCTGGGCGTAGACGGACATCTCCTTGACCTCCCGGGCCAGGTCAATGAAGGCCATGTTCTCAACCCGGGAGCAACTCGGACAGGCGATAATATTCAGGCCTTCACCCCAATGCTCGGGAATAGCACGAAGGCGCCCCGCCCTGATATCTTCGAGAATCTTATGCCCGGCCTCTACCTCATCTGCCTTCCTGTCATTCGGCAGGGTCAGTGAAACCCTGATCGTATCACCGACCCCGACTGTAATGAGCTGGTCGAAGGCAATCCTGGTCTTGATGATGCCATCGGGCGGCAAGCCGGCCTCCGTCACCCCCAGGTGCAGGGGGACATCGGGCCGCTCATCTGCAAAAAGACGATTGGCCTCGACGACCTTTTGCGGATCAGAGTCCTTGAGAGAGACGACGTAGCGGGTAAACCCGAAATCGTCGAGATAGGCGCAATGATCCACGGCGCAACGCACCATCGCAGCGATCCCGTCCTCGGGATATTTTTCCTTGTAGACCGGATCGACGGAACCGCAATTGACTCCTACCCGGAGCGCGCAGTCGTTCTCCGTTGCCACCGAGGCAATGAACTCTACCTTCTCCCGCACCGGCTTGTTTTTCTCCACATGGTAGAGATGGCCTGGATTGTAACGCACCTTGTCGACATGGGGTGCGACCTCGGTGACGAGACGGTAGTTCTCCTGCAGGTCAACCACGAGGTTTGCGTCGGTCCCCTTGCGAATCTCGGCAAGGGCCCGAGCATCCTTCTTGTTATCACAGGCCAGGCGGATAATGTCCGCCCCCGCTTCCTGCATGTCAGCGATCTGCGACAGGGTCTCATCTATTTCCTGCGTATGTGTCGCGGTCATGGTCTGCACGGGGATACCATGCTCGCTGCCGATCCGGACCGACCCGACCCGCACAGAACGCGTTGGATTACGTTGAATTTTCTTGGACATAACCTCGTTCAAATCTTCAAAGCAGGCCCTTCAGGGCAAAACAGCGGGACGCAAAAGGGTGTTATTGTAGTAATCCCCCCGGCAACGGTCAACGAATCCACCCAAGGCAAACCATCTTGAATCCGGGTCTCTGCTCGATCTTACCGGCCTGTTTCTCTATGCTTGCTCTCCCATGAACCATTCCTATGCCGTCCCCAGGTTGATTCTTGCCGCAGCCTTCTGGCTCCTGCTCCATACCCCGGGCCAATCCATGCCCGGAGAAAAAGAAAAACCTGTCATCAACCGGGTGGAATTCCCGGGCCGGAGCTGGCTGCCGCAGGAAGAACTGCTCAAAACCAGCGGCCTCGAACCCGGGAAAGAATGGACACCGGAGGCCGGCCGGCGGGCAGTTGAGAACCTGCTGAAGCACGTGTTCATCGAGAGCGTGGCGCTGCCCACGGTAAGTTCAGCTGCCGGAAAGCCCACGGTGATCAGGATCCCGATCGTGGAGCGCCCCCTCCTGAAGGAGATCAGGATCCATGGGAATTCGGCTCTTACCGAGAAGGAACTGCGCGAGGCGCTGAGATTCCAGAAGGGGTCCCCTTTCCGCCAGGAGCTGCTCGAAGATTCCCGGGAAGCCCTCGAACATGTCTGCCAGGAGGACGGATTCCTCTTCGCCAGGGTTGATGCGGAGGTCCGGACACTCGGCCCGGGAAGGGTGGGGGTGTATTTTGACATCACCGAGGGAGACCGGGCGAGCATCCGCGAGGTCATCACCATCGGTAACTCAGAGCTTACCCGGGATGAGATCATCGAGATCACCGGGCTGCGCCCTGAGCGGCTGCTCGGTGTTGTACAGAAAGGTTATTTCGTCCCACACCAGCTCGGAGATTCTCTCGAAAAGCTCCGGTTGTTCTACCGCTCCAGGGGAAACCTCGACAGCAAGGTGGGCCTGAAAGACATCAGCATCAACTCATCGCTGCGCGATGTGACCATCTCCCTGGAGATCAGGGAAGGCCCCCGGTACCGCCTCCAGGAGATCAGGTTCGAAGGCAACCAGATCTTCGGCGACAAGGTGCTGAGCGAAAGCATCGAATTCGAGGCCGGGCAGTTCTACTCCGGCAGCATCGTCGAAGAGCTGCGTAGAACCCTGGTTCGAATCTACCAGGAGCGCTCTGACCGAATCCCGGCCGTCGCGGTCCAACTGCTCTACACGGGCGATACAGAGCTGGCCGTGGTATTCAGGGTCGATGAAAGGGAGCACCTCTTTGTCGGCAAGGTCGAGATCGGCGGCAATACCAGGACCCTTGACCGGGTGATCCGCAGGCACTCAAGCCTCATCAGCGGCGAACCGCTCAGCCTGATCGAGATGGATGATACACTCGAGCGCCTGCGCGCAACCGGGCTCTTCAGTGATGTTTCAATCAGCGCGATCGACACCGGGGTGCCCGGACGTAAAGATGTACAGATCGAGGTCGAGGAGCGTGACACCATCGGTCGCTGGGATATTGGCGGGGGAGCATCCAGAGGCCGGGGCGAGGTCGGCTACTTCCGATTGGAACATACGAACTTCGATCTCTTCGCGCTTCCAAAGAGTCCTGGCAACTGGGCCAACGCCTTTGTTGGCGGCGGACAGTCAATCTATGCGGAAATCATCCCCGGGAACGAAGAGAGCCGCTACACCTTCGGCTTCCATGAACCCTATTTTTTCTCTACCAGCCGGGCCTTCACACTGCGGACCGGCTCACAGATCTTCCGTCGCGACATCTACGACGAGAATCGCTTCACGACCGAACCAGAGATCCGGCAGTATCTCGACAGCGACCACCGGCTCTCCCTCTCGCTCGGCTGGCGACTCGACGATATTAAGATCGGGCAAATCGATCCCGGAGCTCCGCTATCCATCTCAGCAGACCGTGCGGAGGTCCTGTTGTCCTACCCAAGGCTCTCGCTGCGGTATCTTGACCTGGAGAACAACGTCTACGGAGGCCCCCGGGGGGTGCTGGCGGAATGCAAGCTGGACCTGGCTGATTCTCTTACCGGCTCCGACAGTGATTTCACCCGCTGCACCATCTCAGTTGATTATTACAAGCCCCTGTTTGACCGTTATGCGGACCTCAGGCACCTGTTGCACATAGGAATCGAGGCTGGCTGGATCGACTCTGCCCCGGGAGACCTGCCCTTCTATGAAAATTTCTTTCTCGGCGGCCCGCATGACTTTCGCGGCTTTGAATACAGGAAGCTCGGACCACATAAACTGGGTGAGCCCATCGGAGGAGGAAGCCTGCTGAGGGGAACAGTCGAATACTCGACCCCCCTGCTCTCACGCGAGATCAGGGGCGTTGTCCTCTTTGACTGGGGGCTTCTTGAAGATGATTTTGGCGATTTCTCGGGTAACCGGATCCGCACGGCGGCAGGCGCGGGCTTCCAGTTCCGATTCCCCTTCCTCGGCCAGGTTCTGCCCATGAATCTCTACTGGACGAAGGCTCTCTCGAAACAATCCGGGGACCATCCGGAGGTCTTCTCCTTCACCGTGGGATACGCATTATGAGCGAACCAGGCTCCGGCTCCGCTCTTGCAAGCACAGGCTCCAGAACGCTTAATGCCACACATGACCCGGCAGACGGCTAACATCATTCTCTACCGGCAACGCAGCGGACTGGAGGTCTTCCTCGTTTCAAGATCCAGGGAGCTGAGTTTCCTCGGCGGGTATCTCGCCTTTCCCGGCGGCAAGACAGAATCCGGAGATGAAACTCTCCCTCTTGCCGGGACAATCGACAACCAGCAGCGAGCCCTTTTGGGCTGTGCAGTACGTGAACTTTTCGAGGAAACGGGTCTCCTGGCTGTCGGAAACTGTTCACTTTCAAAAAAAGACACAGCCGCCCTGCGCCTGGAGCTTCTGCAGGGAGGCAGCGTAGCCGGATTCTTCTCGACCCTGGCAGAAAACGGTGCAGCCCTCGAGCAGGATACGCTCCACCAGGCTCTGCGGCTGGTAACACCAAGGTTCTCCCGGGAACGATACACCAGCACCTTCTTCCTGATGGAAACCGGGGAGGAACCCGAGATCCTTCCCGGCGAGCTCGCCGGGGGGAGATGGTGCTCTCCCGCCGGGGCCCTTGCTGAATGGGAGCGTGGAGAGTTGCTGCTTGCCCCGCCGGTGATCGTCATCCTGCGCCAGCTGGTCGGAGGCATCACCCCCGCTTCGCTCGAATCCCTTCAATCAGCCCCGCAGAAATTCGAGGGCTCGGGCCTGGCTATTCCCTGGGGACCGGGGATCGAGATCCTCCCCTTCCACTGCCCACCACTGCCGCCAACTCTTCCCTCGAGTACCTTCCTGGTTGGTGCCCGCCGCTTCCTGATCCTGGACCCCTCGCCAACCGGGGAAAAGGAACAGCTCCACCTGCTGAAGGCGATCGAGAACCGCCTGACGGCGGGTGACCAGCCGGAGGCCATCGTTCTCAGCCATCACCATATCGACCATGTCGGCGCTCTTGACAAGGTCCTCGAACGCTGGGACCTGCCCTGCTGGGGGCACCGGAGAACAGCCGAACTGCTGGAGAGGAAATTCGACCGTGAGCTCGAGGATAACGACATCATCGAGCTCGGAGACAGTCCGGATGGGACTCCCGGGTGGCAGCTGCGCTGCCTCTTCACGCCGGGACATGCTGAAGGCCACCTTGCCTTCTACGATTCACACCACAAGGCCCTTCTTGCCGGCGACCTGCTCTCGACCCTCGTCAGCATGTACGTCGGCACGCCCGGCGGCCATCTGGAAACCTACTTCCAGTCACTGGAGAAAATCCGGGCTCTCAACACCCGGCTGCTCTATCCCTCCCACGGCATGCCCACGCTGGAGGGCGAAGCCCTTATCGATAAAACCATCGAGCATCGCAGGGCGCGAATCGAACAGGTCCGGGAGATGCTCTCACTCAACCCGGGACCTGTCCTGGAGATTTCCAGGAAGGTCTATGACCACGAAAAAGACGCCCGGCTCCAGCCTCTGTATGAGCGAACAACGCGAGCGGCCCTCGAATACCTGGTAGAAAACGGCCGGGCCAGGCGGCTCGAAGAGGATCTCTACGAAGCCTGCTGAGCAGGTCCCGCGGAGCGCTTTGCTTCCACCCTGCCGGCCAGCTTCACCGCCAGCACCAGCAGGATAACCTTGGCGATCTCCAGCCCCGTATACAACCTGTGCAAACCCATGAACCTGGATTCCTGCGCAGGCGGAGGATCACGGGGAACAAAATCCAGGGAGCGCCCTGTCTCGGTGATCTCCGGAGCCAGCCAGAAGGTGAGAGCCAGTACGATAAGAGCCGCGGTACAGAGCACCAGGAATGTTGCCTGTTGCCTGCAGCGCGCAGCGCATAGCAGGGCGGTGCCCGCAAGGACCAGCTGGCCGATATTCCAGCCGGCAAAGTACTGACGGTTCAGCTCCCCGGTAACGACCCAGGGAACACTGATCTTCCTGGCCGCCGCATCCCCGGGCTTGAAACCCGCCCGCGCCGCCAGTTTTTCATTATTCTGGACAGCCTTCTCAACTCCCGGAAAAGATGAGCCGACCACCCAGAGCAGCAGGATGCTTGCCCCGAGCCAGATACCGAGCACCAGAACCAGGGTTGTTGTCTTCTTGAGTCCCATCAGAAAAGATCTCCACCGGATCCCGTTACTTACTCTGCCTGCGGCTCCCCTTCACCCGCCGGCTCAGCAGCCCTGGGTGCGACCGTAGCCGAATCGGGAAGGAGATGCCCCATCTTGTCCCGCTTGGTCTGCATGTAGGCCTCGTTGTGCTCATTGGCAGGTGACAGGATCGGTTCCTGGCCGACGACCTCGAGATCGTAACCGTAGTAAATAAAAGCGTCCTGCTTCTTCGGGTTATTGGTCAAGAGGCGCACCTTCCTGAGCCCCAGGTCCTTGATAATCTGGATCCCGACGCCGTAATCGCGCATATCCGCCCTGTAGCCCAGCGCCAGGTTGGCCTCCACGGTATCGAGCCCTTCATCCTGCAGGGCGTAGGCCTTGAGCTTTTCCAGCAGGCCGATTCCCCTGCCTTCCTGCGGAAGATAGACCACAGCACCGACCCCCTCCCCCGCGATCCGCTGAAGAGCTCCCCGCAGCTGCCCGCCGCAATCACAGCGCAGCGATTCGAGTACCTCTCCGGTAAAACAGGACGAATGTACCCGCACCAGGGGCGCCTCAACGCTCTGGAGGTCCCCCTTGACGAAGGCAATCGGTTCGTTTGAATCGAAACAGACCCGGTAGCCGTAAACGGTCAGATCACCAAAAGCTTCTGTTGGCAGCGCGGTCTCCACTACCCTTTCCACAAGGGTCTCGTTGCGACGGCGATAGCGAATCAGATCCTCGATGGTGACGATCGGGATCTCGTTCTGCTCGGCAATCTCGAAGAGGCGTTCGCCACGGGCCATCTGCCCATCTTCGTCGAGAATCTCGATCAGCGCTCCTACCGGGCTCAACCCGGCAAGCCGGACGAGGTCAACGGCCGCCTCGGTATGGCCGGCGCGATGCAACACACCGCCCTCGTGCGCAACCAGCGGATAGATATGCCCGGGGCGGGCCAGGTCTGCGGGGGTGGTGTCTTCAGCCGCCAGGGCCTGGATCGTCGCGCAGCGCTCCGCAGCCGAAACCCCTGACTTGAGATTTCCCAGGTCGACACTGACGGTGAAATTCGTATGGTGAAGAGCCGAGTTCTCATGCGAAGCGGGCTCCAGTTGCAAGGTGTCGGCCCGGTCCCGCGGCATCGGAACACAGAGCACGCCACGCCCTGAACGCAGCATGAAATTCACCATCTCCGGGGTGATCTTCTCGGCGGCACAGATAAAATCGCCTTCGTTTTCACGCGCCTCATCATCAACGACGATGACCATTCCGCCGGCGGCGATCTTCTCGATGGCCGATTCTATGGAAGCAAAATTTCTCTCAGTCAATCCGTCTCTCCGGTCACAATTGCCGTTGCCTGAACTTTCAGCATAACCTCCCGCACCCATCCTTCAAACAGTGCGAAGCCGCCTATTGTAGCCACCCGGAAAAAAGAAACCCGGTTTTTTCAGTGCAGGGGAGGTTCCTGCATAAAAAACAGTGCCGCGGCTGCTACTGGTGCCGCGGCCTTGAAGAAGCAGAAAGAACGTATCGCGGCGAGCGGGTCCATGCTGGAGAAAGAAAAACTGTTCACAACAGGGTAAAATCCTGCCTGCGGCGCACCCGGCTCCGGCAGATCCGTGCGCCCGGCCCCGGCGGTATGGAATCCATGTTGAAACACCTGTTGAAATCCCTGGCTGCGTTCGTCGTGCGTCAACCCTGGTTGACGACGGTGCTCTACCTGGCAGCCGCCGCCTGGTCTGTCCCGCAGATCCTGGAACTTAATTTCAAGACTGATCAGAACGACCTGGTCGCGGCGGACCTCGAGTACAACCAGAGATACCTTGATTTCCTCGACGAGTTCGGAGATCTCGAGTTCCTCTACGTCGTGATTAAGACAGGAGCTGATCAACAGGCCGCCCTGGCTGCCGCGCGCGATGCCAGGGAACGCATCGAGCGCCTCGATGAACATGTCGACAAGGCTGTTCACCGCATACCACCCGAAGCCATGCGCTACGGCATCCTGCACCGCGAGCCGGAAGAATTGGCGAGCCTCTCAAAAACCCTGGCGGAAAACCGGGATCTTCTTGGCCAATTGGGTAAAACAAGCCGCCTCGAAGACCTTTTCGATTTCTTCTCAAGCCTTCTCGACCCTGAAACCATCGGCAAGCGCTTCAGCAGGAAAGCAGAAAAAGACGGCGGAGTGGACGCGGCCGCAACGGCCCTCGCGCTGCTGGAGGATTCATTAAAAGCCACGCGCGACACCATCGAGGGCCGCAAAGCCACCAGCCTGTCCAGCAGACTCGAAGAGCGCCAGCTCGGCACCCTGCAGGAGCGTGGCTACCTCGCCACGGCGAATGAAAAATACCTCCTTATCGAGATCCTTCCCAAAAAGGACACGAGCACCCTCGAGCTCATCCGCGAACCCCTCATCGAAATCCGCAAGGTTCTCCAGGAGGTGCGACTTGATCACCCGGAAGTCAGCATGGGACTGACGGGCCGCCCGGTATTACAGGCGGATGAAATGATGACCACCGACAAGGA